>CAYJUR010000057.1:0-7065 GCA_964373405.1 uncultured Methanosarcinales archaeon
CGAAGAAATCTTTTTTGACGAAGATTTACATGATGCACATAAAGAAGCAGCGGAATCATGTCCAGTAAATGTTATTCATATTCGAAACTTAGAGAAAGATGAAAGAGAGATATAAGTATAGCTAACTAAAATGTATTTATATTTAAGCTAAGTAAAACTTAGCTAATATCAAGGAAACCTTGACGGGTGGTCCCCACAATCATTGACATAACATTACTTCACATGGTAGCTGCCATAATGAAGTTGACTGTACCAAGTTATCATAACCTTTATAAACCTCCTTTATTTTTGGAATGATATAAAAAAGACCTAGTTTTAACAAGAACTGGTATTGAGAACAAAAAGAGATTAAGATGGGAAAAATCATAGCATACAAACTTTTAAAAGAGTTTGATCAAAACAAGAACCATACTTGCTTCGCGCGTATGGGCCGAGGATAAAAAGTGGGAAAAATAACTGCATATTTGGCTGAATGTAAAAGAGTATTACAGCTTACAAAAAAACCAAATAAGACAGAGTTTTGGATGATTGTAAAGGTTACTGGTATAGGTATCTTAGTAATTGGTTTCGTAGGATTTATTGTTTCAATGATTAAACATTTTATTGTAGGTGCATTTTAATGGAAAAAAATAGTGAAGAAGAAATAGTTGAAGTTGTTCCGGAATCAACAGGTCCTCAAATTTGGACTGTACGAACTACAGCAAACAGGGAAGACCAAGTAGTTGATTTTTTGTCAGCGAATGCTGAAAAAAAGAAATTAGAAGTTTATTCTGTTATAAGACCTCATGGTTTAAGATCTTACATTTTTATTGAAACTCCAAATAAGTTAGAAGCTGAACAAGCTGTATTTGAAGTTCCATATGCTCGTGGTGTTTTACCAAAAGCAGTACCTTACAAAGAAATTGAACATATGATTGAAACAACTAAAAAAGAAGTTAATATTCAAAAAGGAGATATAGCAGAAATTATATCAGGTCCATTTAAGAGAGAAAAAGCTAAGATTACAAAGATTGATATGACTAAGGAAGAAGTTGTTGTTGAATTGTTAGAATCAGCAGTTCCTATTCCAATCACTTTGAAATTAGATGCTCTTAAAGTTATTAGAAGGGATGACGACAAGGAATAGAATTCTTTTTTATTGTTTTTTTAACTATATCTTTTTAAATAACTCTCTTATAGAATCGTTATGGAAGGTTTAGAAGAGTCAATAAATGAGTTTAGAACAGTTGTAATGGGAAACGAATCTAGAATTAATATTCTCAAAAATTTTGTTGGAATTGGTATTGGAGGAACAAATTCGCGAAGATTTGATAGAGTAACTAATTCAATAATACAATTAGAATGTTTAATTAGAAATTATGCGGATAATATATGTGATGATAAATTAGAATTTGCTGTAACATATATTCATCCAACAATAAGAATGGGTTTTAAATGGGAAATTAGTGAAAAGTCAGGATTATTTGTAGACTCTGAAATGGCTGTAGATAGTTTAAGATATCTTCTTCCAGACTCTAGTTATTTTGTAGGATTGAATCCTACTGATTTTTATAACAAATTTACTCGAAGAATTATGTCATTATATGAAAAATTAGAGGTTATTAGAAAAGAAATCTTTGCTTCCGAAGAATATTCTAGAGGTGTTTCTAGCAAAGTTAAAGATTTAGATATGAGAAAAATCTATCTCAAAAAAGAATTTGATAAAAGAGAACAAGTTATCCCATTAATTCAAGAAATGTTGGATATTTATAGAATTGGTAAAACCTTAGTTGAAGGGATTGTTAGAGAGTTGTAAAGAGTAATTTTTTGAGTTGTTAGTTTAAAATTTAATTTCATTGCTAAGCGAAACTTAGCAAGGTATTTTTGCTATGCAAAAAACCATTTCTAACCTGTTTTTTAGATACATTATCAAATGTATTTCTAAATTAGAATAATTTTATTTTTTGTCGGAAAATTAAGTTATTATTGTGTCTTGAATATAAGTTAGAAACTAAGCTAATTTTTAAAATCTATTCAATTAATTTTTTTCAAAATTGAGTATCTACTTCTTCTTCTGCAAATTCACCAAAGTTAATTTTGAGAACATTCTAAAATCAGAATTAACTTAGTTAACTTTGTCTTTTTTATTTAAATTTACAAAGTTAACTAAATGCTCTTCTTCGTCATCATAACTCTTACTAATCAAAACAATATCTTCATAATTAACAGCAACAATATCGTCTGCGATTCGGTTGCAAGCAGTATTTACCCACGCATCAACAAAATTAAAATGTTTCATTTGTATATAATCTAATGTATCGCATAAGAATATATAATACCTTTTCTTTGGAAACATTTCCTTCAATCTCTCCGTCCAATTCATAAAAGATTGTCCGTGTTTTGTTGAAACAATAACTCCTATCTTTTCGCCGTGCAAGAATTTTAATAATGCAGTCTTATTTTTCTTAGGCTCTTTTAATTCAGTTCCATTATACAATAATATAGGCTTCTGGGTTCTATACAAAGCTGTCGGATGAAATAATCCATCTCCAATATATAAAAAAGCATCAATTTTACTTTTCACTTTGTACGCTTTCTCAACTCTGCAACCTAGAATTTGTCCGCCAACAAACGCTTCATACCCTTTTTCTTCAAGAAATTTTTTAACTTTTTCTAATTCATCAACAAATTGGATAGAAGCAATTAAACCAAACTTTTTAAAACCAGATTTTTCTAATGCTTTAAGATTAATTAGTTTGCAATCAAAAACACCTTTAGCTGGCATAAACATCACTTTTAACTTTTGAGTATCATATCTTGAAAATTTGTCCATAAATGATACATTAAAAAGAGGGATTTATAAAGGTTTAGAGCAACCTCAACTTTCCTGTAATTTCATCTATTTTATCTTCCTTATCAGGACCGATAGCGCCACAAGTCACAGTTCCTGACTCAACAACAGTTTTCCCAGCATCTGTAATAATACAAGTTATCAGTCTAGAATCTTTAGCCATTTGCATATATTTGTAAAGCTCTTTTTCGTTTGCTACTTTAATCAAAACTTTCTTCATTCCTTCATTACGCCAAGCTTTAATCATTTTATCATCCGATTTTAGAACGCATTCTACTGCGGCATGAGCGGATTGAACTCCTAATTTACCTTTAGGAAGCTCTAAATCCTGTCTTATTAATATTACTTGTTTGTACATTCTAATTAAGTAATTTTGATTCTTTATAAGGTTTGTTGAGAATTTGTTTAATTTATATGTGCTGAAACGAACATATGTAAATTAAAAATTAGCTTTAAATTTAACAGCACTTATTGAATCAATCTCCAATGCATTCATTAAGTTAATTATGTAATGATGTATATTTTGCGTCTTAAACTGCGTGAAATAGGAAAGTAGATTTTTTGACTAAATTTATTTAGAATTTATAAAAATTAGAATAAAATAAAAAATAAAAAATTTATTTTTCTTTATGATCTTTATGGAGGCCCCATATTAATAAGCTTGAAGCAAGAGATAAACGTATTAACATATCTCCCCAGTTAGCCCAGTGTGCTGTAAATGTAGCAACTACTAATATTATTATTGGTGGCCAAACCGTGTATTTCATTTGCCAGTTGAATATGATAGCTGCTCCACAAACAATTTCAAATACTATCAAAACCCACGCAAAGAACACAGCTGCAGGAAAACCTAGTCCGTCTAGCATACTTGCTACGGCACCTGAACCCATAACAAACAATTTCATCAAACCAGCTACTAAAAAGATTAAACCCAGAAGCACCCTATTCAAAAGATACCAATTTTTCATTTCCATATTCAAAACCTCCCAATATTGATGATTAATAAGAGAAGGTGGTTTTTAAGACTTTTGGATTTAGAGCACACTAATCAAACTCACCACAAACAACAGAATATTTACAACATAAATAGAATTGCAGACTATGCAAAAACTTCTAACTTTAAAATATAGTACATATGCAAGGTATAAAGAACCTAATAATGAAATAGTTGAAAGATAAAAAACAATATTAGTAAGATTCATAAACAAAAGAACAAAAATAATAGCATAAAAGAAAATTCCAAAAATTGAGTTAGATATTCCAAAAGTATGTCCATATTTGCTTTTGAAAGCTTTTGTACAAGAAATTTTGTTGTTTATATCACAAGCAGCGTGATATTTGCTATTTGCTTTAAATCTTTTCTCTACATAAAATGCATAAAGTGATAAAAGAAGTCCAATAACCGCAAGTATTTGTAATATCATCTCTATCATCACTAATTCACATCCCTATGCGTGTCGTACATAAAAGCAGCTTCTTTGTGGTATTTTCTCATAGCTTTTGTTACTTCTTTATGTATCTGTGTAGAAGTCACTTCATCTTTTGCTTTAATCCATTTCTTAACTTCTTTTGTAACTTTTTCACAAATTTTTTCCGCTTCGATTGGCTTCAAATGACAGCAACTAATACATGCACTATAACAAGACGCATATATTTTTCTCTCATCGAATTTCACACATGTTCCATGTCGTTTTACAATGCATTTCATTTTCCCACCTTTTTAATCATCCAAAATTAATAGTTCCATTCGCGATTAACATCAATAACCATCCCATTGCAACTAATAACAAACCCATTGCTAATCTCATATAATGTCTATTTGATTGCTTCCATTTTTTAATATCGTAAAGTTTTTTGCCCGATGCAACCATTATCAAAATTATTATTAGTGGAGCAACGAAGATTACGTTATAATAAAACAAAAGTATTAATGCACTAAAATCAAAATACTGAGAGAGTAAAGCAATAATTGCAAGATATGGAGCGCCAGTGCAGGGCAATTCTACAGCAGATACAAACGCACCCAACAAAATTACTCCAACAACAGTTGTTCTTTCACTAAGATTATGAATCATTTTAACATATCTTACTGGGATGTGTAATGAAAATCCTTTTTGATACCAAAAAAAATCTTTTATTTCAATTAGTCCTGCAATAATTATAATAGTTCCTACAATTAATGAAATATACTCTGTAACATAAAGAGGAACATTTGCTAGAAAAAACATTAGTCCTAGTCCAGCAAGAAAATAAACTGTCATAACGGATGCAATATAGACAGATCCTAGAAATAGCATGTGACGTATAGATTTGTTTCCAGCTAAAACTACCGAAAGCATTAAGATTAATACGCCTATAGCACAAGGATTAATTGAATCTATTGCTGCAGTAACTGTTACAATTCCTAAAGTCGGAAGGTATGCTTCAACAGCCATTCATTTCACTCCTTTGTTATTTTTCATTTTATTCATTTTCTTTATTTTTCTAAATTTCATTTTTTATATCTCCATTTCTTAAAGCAATCTCGTATGTTTCACACACATGTTCTGTTTTTTCTTTTTCGTCACCAAATTCTAAAATTAAGCAATCTCCTGGAGGGACGTATGAATAAGGAGCTGGAATGTAGTCTGGAAAATTTTCTAATTTTTGTTGTGCATAAATCCACTCTCCTTTTGGAGCATCTGGATTTGTAACTTTGATTAAAAATCCTTGCCATTTTCCTAGGTTTTCATTACATAAATCTCCATTTTTAATTTCAATGTAACCTTTATCAGTTGGAATACCTAACTTTGTGTCAGACATATTTCCTCCAACCATATGAATAAAAGAATTGAGATTAGCATCATTTTTGTCAACAACAACGCCTTCAATGTGAATTCTATTATCGTTGTGATCGTGAATTACTGAAGTTCCAACCCTATTTAACATTCCTTTTGGCGAAATTAAATGTATAGATTCTCCGCAGTTATAGATTTCGTAGTCTGCGTGCCAATGCACAGGACCTTTTGTTTCAGAAATTGCGTTTGTATAAACTGTTGAATAAACGACAAATATAGACGCAATAACAACAGGAATTGCAATTCCTAAAAACAAGCCTAATTTATGATGAGGATGGTTTTGTGTCATTAAAGCAATGATTGTTGAAATTATAATAAATAGTGAGGAAATGAATAAAATAGGGGATGTATAATTTTTTAATGTCTTTGTTGACTCTTCTGATAAATCTCCTTCGTGAGAAAAAACAATATTGCTTAATAAAAATAGAACTAAAAACAGCATTATTAAAAACAGTATGAACCTCTTCATAAATAGAAATAGAAATTCTTAATTTATAAGGTTTGCTGTGAAGCTTGTGCTAAAATTGAATCAAGCTCTTCATCTAAATTTTCTTTTGAACCGTCTCTGTAATGAATAGATAGATTTTGAAAGAGTTCATCACTAGCGTGAAGAGTACATAACTTACCATTTTTTATTAGGATCAATCTATATGAGTGAATATAATGCCTGGAATCTTTTAAAAAATCAATTGCAGTTATCATTAGCTGACTATACCTTTCTTCTTTTCCAACTACTCCAAGTTCTAGTCTAGTTTCGCGTACCAAATAATCATATTCAGTTAATTTCTGAACTAATTTTTGGCATTGTTCAATACCTCTTCTGCTTTCTTCTCTAGCAACTCTATCAGTTAGTATTTTTTTGAATAATATCACCTAATTAACATTTTTGCAAATCATTATCTTATTTAAATAACTATCTATTCAACTATGTAATAAGTCGCTATCAAGTGGAGCATGAAATATTTAGAACTTTTTTATGGTACTCGTCATTTATGAGGAAATTATTGGATATAGAACATAGGAATTTATTACTTACTATTCAACCTTTAATCATCACTAACCCTTTACCAATACCTATTTCTTGCCAATCAAAATCAGAGAGATTTAAATATTCAAATAAATTACTCATTTCGGCCTTGTGTGAAATTGTATTATCTAAAAAAATCACAAATTTGTCCTGCAAAATGGGAATCACACTTTCTAAATATAAGTCATAATCTTTCTTCACAGCATCAATAAAAACAACATTAAAAAGAATTCCACTTTGTTTAATTATAGGAATTAATTTTAATGCATCTCCTTTAAAAATTTTTACATTTGAAGCTGGCTCTAAATTTATCAAAGCCTCCTTATAAAATTTGTCATCTTTCTCTAGCGTTAAAACCGCTTTTGATACTT
>CAYJUR010000058.1:0-6921 GCA_964373405.1 uncultured Methanosarcinales archaeon
AGACAAAATGAATCTGTGTCACTCAGTCAGGCATACTTTCTTTACAATAATAATTTATGTGATTTGGATAGGCCTCCTAAAATAGTTGGTAACAAAATTATAAAAACGACTCGAGGAGAGCCGAATAAAGATACTGAAGGAAATGAAATCGTGTCAGGCTATTTTTTCAAAATTGGTCCTGGCGCAAATGATTATACTATATTTAATGTTGATGAAACCTATTTTAAAAATGATTTTAATGATTATTACAAAGTCTATGTAAGTGATGAAGGTTATGTATTGAGGGATGGAAAATTGAGTTTAAGTGAAAGATTTGTTACAGATGCTAGTGGGCGAGGATTTAATAGATTGGTGACTTTAGATAATACTTTGCCATTTGGTTTTCCTGTTTATAGTTATGAAACTCCTACTGGAGAAAAGTATTTTTTTAAAATTGATAGTGATGGAAATAGAGAATATTTGGAAGATTTAAGCAATTTTGTGACTGGAGATAATGAGTTTATAACAAAATTGAATGAACAATCAGCAACAGAACAAGCCAAACTAATCGAGAAAAGAGAAATATGGCAATCTTTTGTTGGAAGTTTGACAAGACCTTTGTCCGGAATTCAGAAATCTTTCTGGGACAAAATTTTGCTTGAAACAGGTTACACCGAAATTGCGAATCAGATAATTGCAGATTGGATGGGATGGACACCAAGCAATTGGGCTATTTGGTTATGTTCAAAAATAGTTAACGAAGGTTTGCCAGACGATATTAAAGTTCAAGCTGACAAAACTGGAAATAAAGTAATAACTATGCGATTGCAAGGAAGTAAAGAACAAACTGTTGATGGCAAAACCTTGTACGACATTTCTTGGCTTGTAGCTCCTGCGAGAAAAGCTATTAGTTATGATATTTGTTTCGGGTCGTGTCAAAATTGTAAGTTAGTTGGAGACAACCAAGACAAAGGTGTAAAAGTTGGAGACTCATCTTCAGGAAGTTTTTCTGGCTATGTTGATGAAGATTATGATAGCGTCTCTATTTGTTTTATTGAAAGAGGTTATCCCCAACAAAGTTTTAGTCAACCAATCGTAGGTGAAGGATTTATTCCCGAAGATGTTGCGCAGATTTATGCGAATCAATTAAATGGAATTGGAAATTTGGCAAACAATCAAACAAATTCGACTATATAATGGTGTGAATATGAAACATATAAAAAACACAATCTTTTACTCGAGTCTGAAAAATATAAAACCCGATATAATACATACAATGTTATTAGATTTAATTTCGATTTTTATTTTCTTTATTATTGCAGGAAGTTATTATTATGTTTATGGAAATATTAGTGACAGAATCGCACTAGAATTTTCGTTTGTTTATGTTGTATATTATGTGTTAATTACGATCGTTGCTCTAATTTTGATAGCACTAAATTCAGCATATTTCAGATATTTAGTTTATAGAATAAACATAAAGCAAAAATCATCTTTTAAAAAACATTTAAAGTTTTCTTTCTTTTGGGTTCTGCCATGGACAATTTTATTTATACTTTTATTCGCAAATAGCACGAATTCTTTTATTATTGTCTTTTTGGGACTTATTTATTTGTTCTTAACAACTATTGCGAGAAATCAAATGAGTGATTTTAGCAATAGTAAAAATAAAAAATCGCATAGTAATTCTTTTAAGCTGATTTTGAAGAAAATGTTTGAGATCGTTTTTATGATACATAAATTTATTTTACATTATATTGTAATGCTTCTGTTTCTTGTGTTCTTAGTCATTATTGTTGGACTAACATATACAATTAATGAGAATTTGTTTTACTTTTTATTTGTTGCATCTATTTTGTTTTTTATGTCATGGGGAAGAATTTATGTGAATATGGTGGTTATAAATTTGAAGCGTTAATTATTGTTGCTAATAATTCAAATCAATATAACTTCAAACTTGTTTTTAGCAGAAGGTTGTACTAGCACTTCCTGACCCTTTTTTATGCTTAGGAAATCAGCAATTTGTTTAGGCAGTTTAACATCTAATGAAGAACCTGAAGTTCCTATTTTTGTTTTCTTTGCTAATCCCCACAATCCTTTTTCTTTCGCTTTTTTCTCAATTTGTTCGCTCACGTTTCCTTCAAAAAGAGTTTCATTACATTTGGGACAAACAAGAGCATCAAAATTACCTAGAGATATTCCAAACTGTGTATATTCAATTTTCTTCTTTTCCATTTCTGCTTTTTCACAATTTATGCATTTCATTTTTTTACCTATTCAAAAATACAGTTTTTATTATGTATTTTGTTCCTAATTGTTTGTAAGCAACTGAAAAATATGTATATGCACACAATAATCCATCTGTTTGCTTAAATTTTGATCCTTTTTCTAAAGCTTCAATAACTTGTTGCACACTAATCCCTTCGATGTTCATCTTGTCTTGCGCATGCTTAGTTATGAGTAAATCGCTAACTTGAACCATTTAAAGTACCTATACGTATTGATACTTATCGATAAGTTGAAGTACTATATAAAGTTTTGGATTTCTGTGAATACATAACCTTATAAATCAAAAATAGCTCCTTTTGTACAGAAGTGATAGAAAAATGAGAACGAAAGCACAAGTCTCAATTTACATAATTGTAGGGCTGATTATTCTAATTATAGCTATTCTTGCATTTTCATTCAGAACACAAATAAAAGAAATATTTTCGCCAGAAATAAAGCCAATCACCTTTTTCGTAGAAGATTGTTTGCAATCAACAGCTGAGGACGGAATTGCATTAGCTGGTCTGCAGGGCGGTTATATAAAATTGCCAGACAAACTATTGCTTGAGCAAGGATATATTCCGCCACCTCCGTCACCAGTTACAATCCCATATTATTGGTATAAAGGAAATTCATATATTCCTATAAAAGAAGATATTGAATCTCAATTAAAGGATTTCATAAATGAGAGAATTGATAAGTGTATTGATTTTTCGCAATTTGGAAATCAATTTGTTATTGAACCTTTGGGTGAACCTGAATTAGATGTAAGACTGAATCTTGAAGATGTGAATGTGGAACTTAATTATCCTCTAAAAATAAAAAGTGCAAATACTGAAACTGAGGTTGATAAATTTGCAAAACGGATTCCTACAAAATTAGGTAAGATGCATGAGTTTGCTGTGTCAATTATGAATTACATAAATGAAAATGTGCTTCTCGAAGATTTGACAATGGATGTTATATCTGCAGCTTCCGGTGATGAGATAAGCATGCCTCTTGAAGGATTTAAGCTCGAATGTGGTGGATTGGAGTGGAGCAAACAGATAGATTTAATTCCAACATTACAAAATTTAGTAAAATATAATTTTCACTTTTTGAGATTTGATAATTCAATATCTGATTTTAGCGGAGAAAATAATCCTGAAATAGAACAAGAAATTTGCCAATCAACAAATGATTTAGGAAATTGTGATAGGGAAGTTCCAAGACGAGCCCATATGTTAGATTATTTTGAATCATTTTATCATTTTGATACGAACACTAAAGACTATAGTGATATCTCAGTTAGAACAATATATGACGAAAATTTTGGCATGAAATTGGATGTAGAGCCTAGTCATGGGGATAAAGTTAGAGGAATCGATTTGCCAATTCCTTTAGTTAATACATGCTTGAAAATTTTTCATCACAGATATGACATAGAATATCCAATTTTGTTTGAGTTGATTGATGAAAATGGATTACAATTTAATTTTGCTACTCCAGTTGTTATTGAAAAGAACCAGCCAAAAAGATTTTATTCTCCGTTTATTGCTTCTGATTTTGATTATACTCCTTCATCAGAAGATTATTGTGCTCAGAGAGTTCATCAAAGGGATGTAATTGTGAGGGACGAAGTTTCACAACAAGGTATTAAAGGAGTTAAATTAAGATATGAATGTGTACAATTTGCGTGCGATCTTGGTGAAACAAAAAATATGTTGACAGGAACATTACCGTTCTTGCAAACGAATTTCCCAGCATGCATAAATGGATTCTTGATTGCAGAAAAAGAAGGTTATGTCGAATCTATAACTCAAGTTACTGTTGATGAAACAACTGAAAATGAAGCAATTCCTCAGATAATGATGACTCCTTTGAAAGAATTAAAAGTTAATGTTTATGTTAAGGATGGAGCAAGTATACTTGAATTGAATGAAAACGAAAATGCATATGTTATAATTTCAAAGAAAGAAGGAGATTATGAAGATACAATGTTCTACCCGCAAGATGATGAATTAACGCTTGATAATAAGTTTGAAGTGATTTATGGGGATGCGGAATATACGTTAGATGTTAAATTGATGGAAGACCAAAAACCAAAAGGTGGTTTATACTTGGAAGACTTTGATGTGACAAGAAGTGAATTAGAAAATGCGGATGAGTTAAATATTTATTTAATATCTAACAATGTTGCGTTTGAAGATTTCCAGAGTTATGCAGCATTTTGGCAATCTAATATTATGATTAATTCAGAAAGACCTGAAATAAAATAATAATGGATAAAATCGAATGAGAAATTAAAAAATGAAATTAAGAAATGAAGTGAAAGGATTTGATGGAAAATTGCTGTTTATGTTAGTGTTAATTTTAATTATGCTATTATCAGTTGTAAATGTGTCTGCACTTAGGATCACAAATGAGAGATTTATAACAACCTCAACAACATCCACGATAACATGGACAACGGATGAGTTATCAACATCTGTAGTACATTATGGTCTCGGAAATACTAATCAAATTGAAGAGGATGTTACATTAAAAAGGGATCATGAGATTTTGTTAGATAATCTTCAACCAAATTCCATATATGACGTTCGTTTGGAATCAAATACGGATACTTCGTCAAGAACAAAAGTTGGATTATCATTTGTCACAAAACAAAGAGATACTGTTTCTGGCGGTTCTGGGGGGAGTGGTAGCGGTGGTGGAATTAGTTCCAATGGTAGTGAAGTTATTATTGATACTTCAATTCCAACAGTGGATAATTTATTTAATTTACCTCCTGCGATTTCTGCGGAAGAAATTAAAATTAGTGGCGTTGTAAGTCCTAATGCCAGAATAAAATTTTATGTAAACTCTTTAACAATATCTTCTCAAATTAAAGAAACAAGTAATTTCTATGTTGATGCGGATGAAGATGGAGATTTTGAAGGAACAATTTCTTTGCAAGGGGCAATTTATAATGGCGTTTTGGGATTGAATAATATAACAATTGAAATTACTGAGTCAAGCGGAAATGTTATTAGAATAAATAAATTAGTTGTTGTTGATATAGGAGTTCCTCCTGTTGAAATAGATCCAATTCCTCAATACAATAATAATGGAATTGCAATTATTAATGGAAAAGTGCATGAGGAGGGATTTGTATTTTTCACATTAGAAAATCCATACCCTGATCCGAGTGTTGCTACAAATTTGAATGAGATAAGTGTTAGTCCGAATGGCGAATTTCACGCAGAAGTTCCTTTAGAAGAAGGCGAACATACATTGTATATTATAGTCGAAGATGTTGCTGGAAATCGTCAAGTTATAGAATATGAAATTGATGTTGATACACAACCTTGTTTAGTTGAATGGGATCCAGAATCAGTAGCAATAATTAATGGTATTCATCATTTTAATTTTGTCAAACTTAAGGGAAGAACAATTAATCCAGAAACTAATGATCCTGAGCCAGGATGTGAAGTAGAAGTTGTTAATTTTGGACTAGCAGAAGATTTTAATGAACTTCCTGATGCAGAAGTAAATAATCATATAAGAATACAAACGATAAGAGGATCTGGGATATCTGGAGTGATTTCTGCGTTTACTTCAAAAGTTACATCAGGAGATAATGGAAATTTTGAATTAGGAATCGCTTTAACATCTGAAATTGATTATACCTTATTACAACAAAATGGAATATATTATACTGGACAATTGCTTCAAGCATCATCTACTACAACAGGAGGATTTGTTGGTCAGCCAACAGTAAATAATTTTATGTTGCGAACTAAAGATAGAACAGGTAATTTGTTTAGGGGCGAACCATTTAAAATTACGTATGAACCGGGTTCGCCAAATTGGCATCTAGGAAAAATATATACAGTTCCAAACACAGTTTATAGTAATAATTTAATTGGAGATGTTTCAACAGGAACGACAATTTCAGTAATGTATGATTTGTATTATGTTGGTCCAAGTTTGAATTTGAAAAACGCGAAAGCTAGCGCAATTGTTGATACGTCAAATTCAGGGTCTAAAGGATATGCAAATTTTATTACTCCTTATTCTACGAATTCTATTTTTTATCCTGAACAAAATCGAATGTTTGTTGTGACTAAATTAAATATTAAACCTAATGTTAAAAATGTAAATGAATTAATAGAATTGATTGGCGAAAATCCTGACGCAAAGAAAAAAGAACTTGGGACTGGGCTATCGATGAAGTTTAATTTGATTACAACTGTTAGTTACAAAATTGAAGGATTTCCAACATCTCCTGAAGATGTTTTTATTGAGAATTCTGTTGGAGTCGAAACTCCGTTTGATTATACTAAATTTTTGACGCCCGAATTAATTCAAGATACATTGGATGATATAAAAACAATAAAAGGGGTTCTAGCAACTGCTACACAATATGCAGAATATGCAACGTATGGAGCAATGGCTGCTTGTGGTGTTATGGCTGGCTACAATTTGTTTGCTGGAGAAGGCGCAGAGGATATGAAGAAAACATATGCTGTTTGTGACAGAGTATGGTGTCCTACAATTCCTGCAGATTGTGAAGGTATTAGAAAAATTGGTGATGGTAGTAGTTCTTATTATGAACAAACTATGGGCAATAAAGTTGTAACATCAAGATTTATTCCCGGTGAGCAGGCACTTGGATATCAAGGTATTGGAGTGAATTGTTACGGCAGTAATGTT
>CAYJUR010000059.1:0-6866 GCA_964373405.1 uncultured Methanosarcinales archaeon
GATCTCCTCTGATGTAATGAGTTGTAGTTCCTATTTCTAAATAGCCGCCACCAAAAGTTGCAATTATTACTTCGTCCCCAGAAATATCTCCATCATTGTTCAAATCAACAGATATTTTTGCATTAGGACACACATATACTTTTGCGGATGTTCCAGAAGGCGTTATAATAGTACCTTCATAATCAACTCCTGCTTCATTTGAGTCTTGCAAAGTTATATCTCTTCTTCCTGTTGATACATCTGTTACATGCAAAACTTTATTGCTTTCAGAAAATCCATCATATTGAATTATATTAGTTCTTCCATTTCCGTTTTGTTCAGATGTTACAACAAATAAATCTTCTTCATCAATATCGCAATCGTTTATTGCATTTGCTTCTTCATAAATTAATGAATTTCCATTATCATCTGTAAAATCTAATCCATCTTGCACATAAGGAATATTATACAAATTTCCATCATTGTTTGAGAAAATTAATCTGTATCCATCATTATGACCTTCAAATTTAATTCCACCAATCGAAGGTTTGAATCTTTTCTCACTCAGTTGTCCAACACCATCAAATCTAATCTCTGGAAAGAAATAAACTGGCTCCATCATATTCTGAGAAATGGTTTCTCCTTCAGAAACAAATATGTCTCCACTTTTTCCTTCTCCTTTCATTCTTATTTTAATCATACTTATTCTTAGTTTATTATCAAATTCTTGTGCTTTTATTTGTACTCTGCTTGCAGAAATATCATTTCCTGAATATTCTAAAGCTCCTTCAGTGTATAAATTGTCTGTGTAATCTTTGTCAGACAATCTTATTCTACCGCCACCAAAAGAATTTCCACCAATTGCAAATTCTACTTTATCTTCGCTATTTAACTCTTCTGCAGCTTCTTGTTGGAATACAGAAATAATTCCTATTACTATGCCGTCTGGAAATGCGTATATATTTCCCGTTTTGAGAGGTTTTGTATCAACACCATTTATTGTAAAAATAACATTTCCATCATTATCAATTGTTTTAACTACAACAACAATTGTTTTTGTTCCTGAAGCAATTCCTTTTGTTTCTTGTTCATTCATCAAATAGGTTTTCTCCATTTTAGAACCTATTAAATCTAACGTTATTGAATTTGTTTCTGTATTAACATCCGCATTAAGAACTACATATCTTCCTCCGTTAAGGAATAATGTTTCGTCTTCAATATCTACTAATTTATTGTCTTCAATTTTAGATTGCACACCTTGATTAACTGTTATTAAATATTCGAACATATCTGCATTTTGTGCGAAATGTAAGAATGATTTTGTTTTACCCTCATTATTTTCTGTAAATAATATTACTCCAGACTCAATTGAATCAGTACCAGAATCTCTAAACTTCAATGATTGTGTAACTTCTGTTTTTCCTTCCTGTGTTGAAATTATTGTTGACTTTAAGCTATTTAATGTTCGTCCATCAATTGTTGGGGGTATGTTAGAACCAGACGAAGAGAGTAATTTTCCTATGCCTACTTTGTTGAAGTTTAATATATCTTGAGGTTGTGTATTGTTTATGTTAGATTTTTCAAAGTGGTATGCAGATAATAGAAGTAATGTAAATATTAGAAAAATCATTTTTTCGTATGTAAATTTCATATAAAGGCCTCTTTTAGAATGTAAGAATTTGGGGTTTATATATGTTTGGTACCAAACATATATTTGCTAAATTTAAATAAATTTAGCATTATAAGGTTAATTGAGAAAATGTGCTTGATTGATACTTTAATATAAAAAACAAAAATCAAATTAATTAGAAATTATTTATTCAATATCTTCTCAATAAAGACTGCAAATGCTGGTCTTGTTACAAGAACTCCAAATGTGACTCCTGCAATTGTTGTGAATGCGAAACCCTTCAATAACCCTGCTCCTGCCCACCATAAAGGAATCATTGCTACAACTGTTGTAGCGTACGCTGCAAATATAATAAAGAATGCTTTTTTCATTTTCTTTTTCCAATCTGCAATTTGTTCATCTTTTTTGCCTCGCAAAACTTCGTCAATTATTACAATTTGGTCATCAACTCCTGTACCTGCAGCTACAATAATTCCTGCAATTGATGCTAAATCTAATTGCCATGAAACTAATGCAGCTAAACCAAGCATTAAAAATATTTCAGAAAATAGAGTAACAAACACTGGAAAAACAATAAGGAATTTTCTGTATCTCAAAAATACAATTAAAGTAACAGTTAGAACTGATAACAATCCTATCCATAATGCGTTCTTAGAAAATTCTTCTCCCAAAGATGGAGATATAGTGAAGCTTTGAACAATATTTAGTTTGACTGGCAATGATCCAGATTCTAAAATTGTTTGCAATCGTTTCATTTCTGCATATGCGTTATCATATGCTTCTTGTTGAGTCCTTCCAGATTCTCCTCCAGTAACTGAAGGATTTGTTATTTCTCTTCCCTTTAATGATGAAACAATGGATAAATTAGAAATTGATTCTCCGTCTAAAAATAAATCAATCGGAGCACTCAAATATTCTCCTTCAACATTTAATTTATTAGTTGCGTCTGCAAACTTTTCTGCTGCTGCTTGAGATATTGTAAGAGTAAATTGAAATTCACAAAATTGGGCATCAGCAGATCCTCCACAATTTGAAATAAACGCATCTTGTGCACCAACACCAACAAATTTAATTTCTTTTCCTGTAAAAACTGTTTGGTTGTTTATTTTTGCTTCAAAATTTCCTTGTGATGAAACTAAATCTCTTACTTCATCTTGAGTTGCTCCAGCAATTTCGACTACAACAAATTGATTAGGAGTTGTAATTTTTTTAACAATAATATCTGAGAGTCCGAATGCGTTTAATCTCAATTTTAGAGATTCTACAATTTGGTCGAGAACTAAATCATCTACATCTCCTGCAGGTTTTAGAAATACTCTCGTTCCACCTTGTAAATCCAAACCTTTTCTTATGTTTGTTTTTGATGATGCCGTAACTGCTATACCTAAATTGCCAAATTTGTCAGTTTTTAATCTGTAAACATTTTTGTTAGTTTCAACTCTGACTGTCGAGTTTGGTTGTAATGTTTTTATTGCGCTATAATAATCATTAGTGTTTTTAATTTCGTCATTTTCAATATTAATTATAAATTCTCTATTTGTTGGTCTTGTTGAAGGATCTACCGAAATTCCTTGTGCATATGCGTTACTATTTTTATCTACACTTTGTATAGTTGCTCCATTATTCCAAGGCTGTGGTGCAATTGTTAAAAGTGCACATAATAGAAAAAATAATAATAATATAATTCGCCCATTTTTAAAAAAACTAAATTTACCCATTGTTTGCTCCATTTTTCTTTTCAAGATACCACATTAACAATCCTGCATTTTGAATCCAAGTTGTAATCATATCAATAAACAGTCCAATTAAAATTATCAAAAATACTTCAAATAAAACGTCTGATTTAGTAAAAATAAGTCCAACTAAAACTGCTGCAATACTTGTTAAAATCATCATAGTTCCTGTTTTAAATGCAGAAAACATTCGTTCAAAAATAGATCCTTCATGATTTTTTAAGACTCTAGAATTTAGCAAAATATCTGTATCAACTGAATATCCTATAAGCATAAGAAGTGCAGCAATTCCACCTGCAGACATATTAAAACCAAGCAAATTAAAGACTGCAATTGTTCCAACTATGTCTGTAAAAGCTGCTAGCATAACAGATATTGAAGGTATTAATAATCTGTATATGTAAAATACAACGATTGCCATAAATAGGAATGCTATTAATACTGCCCTAATTGCGGTTTTAAAAAAATCGTTTGAAAAAGATGATGAAACTAACTCTAATGAAGATGCCATATCATCTATTTCAGGAACCTGATTACCTAATTTTTCTTTTATTGTGTTTAGAAGATTATCCTCACCAACTCCTTCTGTAGCTTCTATTAAAATGGCATTTTCTCCAGTTGATTGTCTTAGAGACCGTATATCAAAGTCTTCCTTAGGAAATTCGTTTACCAAAAATAATTCTAACGCATCGATGTTATTATAATCTGTTTCGATTCTTAAAGAAATTCCCCCTTTCAAAGATACTCCTTTGTTTATGAAATCACCTGTTTGTGCGTATTGAGTTCCAATTTGAATTAAAGCCAAAACTAAGATTAAAAATGGAATTATTAAGAGCTTTTTGTAGTGCTTTTTATGAAATTGTTCTAGTTTTTCTGTATTCATCTCTTTCCTTACTCCAGATTTATGAGAGGTTTATAAATCTTTATAGCGTGTGTTTGTTATCTACTTTCAAGTGGTTCATAAATCCGAAAGCTTTATATATGAGTGCTTCTAAAGTAAGTTATATTGGGGTTCAGGGTTTGTTGGAAGTTTTAAAAAAAAGAGGTGTTGTGAGAGTGAGGTACATTGAAAATGATTACGACACAAGCTATACATGAGAAATGCCCGGAATGTGGCAGTAAAAAATTCTATATTATGAAAGAAAAAGGACAAGTTATTTGTAAGGAATGTTCTGTGGTTCTTGATGAATCATTAGTTGATTTAGGTCAAGAATGGGGATTTGAAGAAGATTCGGGCGAAAAGTCAGGTAGAGCAGGAGCTCCATTTGATCCAAGAATTGCTAATAATTTAAGAACAAATATTGGCAGTCCTGCTGATTTAGCTAAACTGAATTCAAACAATCAATCTATGTATAAAAGATTAAAGCAAAAAAATAGTTGGGGTGTTTCATTAGAAGCATCTTTTAATCACGCTTTATCTAATTTAAGATTGGTTGCTTCATTTTTAAAATTAACAGAAAGAGTTGAAAAAGAAGCTGCTGCTATATACAGACAATGTGCTGAGAAAGGTTTAACAAGAGCTAGAAGCTCAGAATCTATTGTTGCATCATCTTTGTATATTGCATGTAAAATTTATGGAATTCCAAAAACAATGAAAGAATTTGAATCAGCAACTGGTTTAAATAAAAAATTGATTGGAAAAACATACAAATTTATTGCTAGAGAATTAGAAATTAAATTAGGTCCAGTTAATCCTATGGATTTCTTAGACAGATTTAGATCATCTTTAGATATGTCTCCTAAAACTCAAACAAAAGCTGCTGAAATAATTGAAGGTGCATTAAAGAAAGAAATTACATCAGGATGTTCTCCTGTAACAATTGCTGCAGTTGCATTATATGTTGCAGGTATTTTAGAAAAGGAGAAGAGAACTCAAAAAAGAGTAGCAGAAGTTTCTGGTATTTCAGAAGTTTCTCTTAGAAATAGAACTAGAGACTTTGTTAATAAATTAAAGATTAAGAATAAGGCTTTTGAAGGTATGATGGAGTTGAGAGAATGAGTGATACGTATGCACTAAAACAAGAGAAAGACAAACTCATAAGTATTATTTTGACTGGTTTTTTTCTTGTTGCAGCAGTGCCTATTTTGTATTACTGTGTTAAATCCACCTTTTTTGATATACCTCACAAAGGTAAAAGACCTACAGAAGTTAAAGAAATATACGACTTAACTGGAGATGGTGTTAATGATTTATCAGTCAGATTGCCAAATGGAGTAAATGTGTTAATGCCAGGAGTTAGAACTAAAGACGGAACAGTATACTTATCTTTGGAAAAACACTTAGAAGAAAATCCCGAATTTGATTATAAAGAAGCAGAAAGAAAGTTGAATGAGAAGGAATGAAAATGCACAAAAAAACAGAATTAATTAGAGAAATCAAGTTGTTGCTCCGGGCTTTGATAAAAATAAGACTTTCTTTGTTACAGATGTGACACAAGAGATGACTACTGAAATGAGAGACAGATTAACAAAAGCAAATGAATTGTTTGGTCAAGAAAAATAATATTTTTTTATTTTTAAAAGGTGACTTGTTAGCTTAGGAGAAATTAAAATGAACCGAAAGCTAAAGGAATTAATGGAATTAATATCAGAAGAAGAATGGATTATTCAAAATGATTTTTTATTTCAGATGTTGTTTTTGTAAAATTTTTATATGATTGTGAGAAACACCATTTCCCACTCATTCAGATTTTGATTCAGGGGATTGTGCACTAATCTGTAAAAGGAATTTATTCAAGATTCTTATTTTTTTCAGCAAAAAAGTATCATCCGTATTTTTATCTGAAGCAATAAAAGCGCCGCATTCCGCAATGTCTTCAATTACAACGCATTTTTTTGCATAACCAATAACTTCATTTAGTGCATGCATTGTTTCCAAAGGATGAAGAGTATATTCAACATTTCCTCCATTTAGTTTAAATGATATTTTTCCGCAAGCAAATATTTCCCAAATCTTTCCTAAAGCCCATTTTGAATATTTATGTGCACACCATCTGGCGTAACCCATTCCATCCATTAATTTTACATCATCATAAAAAAAACTTGTAAAAGAACCTCTGTCAAAACTCAGCGAATAAAAAACATCAACCAATTCAGAATAATCCCCGCCCTCTAATGTAAGCAGATGGGCAAGCTCATGGCAGAAAAGCTGAGTTAGGTATTTTTCGTACTGACGTCCAAAAATAACATTTCTGTAATCCGTAAATAATAGCATCTCATAACCATCATAAATACTTTGATTACTTCTTTGATAATTATTTTTCCGCGCCAAAGAAAATACATCAAAAAAGGGCACATCAATTTTTTCTTCATCATTTGGGTGTGGAATCGGTTTTACAATGTCTCCTCTACTTTTCATTTCGTGAACAAAATCTTCAACATCAGTAATTGATCTGTTTAGCCTCACAAAAGCTGCAACATCATCGCCAATCCCTGTTGACTTTATGCATAGAAGTTCAATGCCCTGAAAAACTAAAGGAAATTTTGATTCATACTTTTGAAGGGCCGTGACAAAACATCTTCTG
>CAYJUR010000060.1:0-6800 GCA_964373405.1 uncultured Methanosarcinales archaeon
ATTAATTGATTTATCATTTCGACTTCATTAAAATTACTAGGCATTTTAATCTGACCAATATTTTCTATTATTAAATTTCTTTCCAACTCTTCAATAGAATAAGAATTCGTTTTTACTTCATCAAATTGTTTAAACTCTAATTTAGAAATATTCTTTAATATGAAATATGCGCCTTTTCTATACAAACTCTCATAAATCGATTTAAAATCGATATCTGAAGGTTTTCCAGACTCTAGTGTACCATATAATCTAAGAAGAACTAAAGTGTTATTTAACGGAACGTTCTCAAAAATCGAAAGTATTTCCTCCCGAATTTGTTCAGGATTTTTATGATTACAATTTATTGTATTTTTTGAAACTTCAACAACGTTCAAAGGAATGTGTCTCAAATTTCCATCTTCATAAATATAAAATCCCCCTAACTCTCTTTCAATTTCTCTAAAATTGTTAGGAAATAATGGACCAGGATAAACAATATTTTTATAGCCTTCAAAAGATTTAACATCCCTTACGTGAACGTGACCTGCAGCATAATAATCAAAACCTTTTGGTAAAAAAGAGATTGGATACGATTCCATATCTGCCAAAAAGTCAGGTTTTAATTCAGTTAATGCAGTATGTAATAAAAATATCTTAAAGCCCTGAATTTGTTCTAAATAATCTCTATCTAAAATCTCATAAAAACTTCTCTCAAGCATTCCTTTTTTACCTATTATTCCACACATTTTAACTTTTGTTTTAGAATCTTCTGTAATTTTCAATCGCAATTTTTCATTTACAATTTCTCCCTTTGCAACATTAATAGCCAATCCAGCATTTTCCAAAACATCTAACATTGTCTTTCCAGAAGGTGAAAAATCATGTGAACCAGCAATGATATAAACGGGAATATTATTATCTTTCAACAATTTTAACTTCAAAGTCGCATCTTTTAAATTATCTACTGCTGGCAAAGATGTATTAAATAAATCTCCAGATATTAGAACAAAATCAACTTTTTCTTCAAGTATTTTACTTATTGCGAGAGCAAATGCCCTATCTGAAAGAGCCCTCATTTTAGGTTCTTTATAAGCCCCCAAATGCATATCTGCAAGGTGTGCGAATTTCATGTTCATCCCTGATTTTAAGGAGTATTTAAAGTTGAGTGGAAATGTTTTTAAAGATTGTTTAATTCGTTTGTGCGTTATGCATAAATATGTCTTTGCAGGTCAAATATATGAAAGAGGTTCTCAGAATCCTGTAGAACTCTATGGTGCTTTTAGTTCTAACATGTATAAAGAGATTTGTGGTTCTTTGATAATACCCGGAGATGAAGAAATTTCAGCATTAAATGGTCTTTGGCTTCCAAAAAGAAAGGAAATAAATATTGATTCTTTTGGAAAATTTTTTTTTAGAAAAAATGGAAATATTTGGAGTGGGCGAAACCCGGAAACAGAATCTGAATTTACTAATATTGAATTAAGGCTTTTTAGCTTAGAATCTAACACTAAAGGATTAATAAAATTAATAAATCCACTCTATTTGCAGCTAAAGCTTTTTTAACCCATCCCTCCCAAACTCAATCTTGATTTATTCTCAACTTTGTCTGTATCCTTTTTAACAAATTCTTCAAATAATGGAATTTTAATTGGAGTTGCAAATCTAGCAAAATTAGATGTAATTATGGCTTCACCTTTATCTAAAGAAGCAATATTTCTACCATCTGTAGATAAATCTTGAGCTGCAGACTCTATTATAGACTGTCTTTCAGGAGCCATTTCTATTCCTAAAATTATTTTTGTATTTATATTCGCAAGTATAGTTCGAGGAATTAAAGAAGGCAATTGTGTAATCGCTAACAAACCAATTTTGAATTTACGACCTTCTCTAGCTATTGTAGAAAATATGTTTGGACCATTCTCTAAAACTTCTTTTCCTAAAACACGAGGAGCTTCTTCTAAAACAATAGAAACAACTGGTTTATTTTTTAATTGATTTTTTCTTTTATATTCTTTATATTTATCAAATATTTGTGAAGCTAATAATGAACCTATTAATATCTCAACATCTCCTTGAAAAGATGAAGTATCTACAATCACTGTTTTACCGTTTTCCAAAGATTTCAAAATATCTATAATAGTTGTTTCTCCAACAATGTTAGAAAAGATTCCGTCACAAACCAATGAATTATTATTAACATCTAAGTCCAACATTTGCATCAACTTTCGTTTTACAACAGCAATAGTCGCTTCATGATACTGATTTCCAATTGCCTTTTCTAAAACAGCTGCTTCTATCCAATCGTCTCTATATTTTTTTGAATACTCTCTTACTAAATCATTCTGTGCCATGGTAAAATTTGCAGAACCTTCGAAATGATGAGGCTTAATTTGTTTTAGAGAAAATTGTAATGTGCAACATCCAGAGGGAACATCTCTAGGAGTGTAATAAACAACATTTTTCGACGGATGATCTTTTAATCCTATTTTGTCTCTTCCATAATATTCGTCATGGGGATCAAGAATCAAAAAACTGCAATAATCTTTGTTTGTATTTTCCCATAAAATTACAGATAATAAATTAGATTTTCCTTTTCCAGTTGTTGCTGGAATTAAAATATGGTGAGATAGTACTAAATCCCCTTGCAACGAAATTGGCACATCTAACTTTTTAGATCCTGATCTTAAATGTCCTAAAAATAATGGATTTGGCGGAGTTGTTAAAAAAGATAAATCTGATTCTTTTATTTCTCTGACAGATGAGAAAAAGTCGGGCAATATTTTTGCAGTTCTTGCTTCATTGCCTTCTTCAGTTTTTCCGTTTTTTTTGTTTATTTTGTTTTTTATAGTTATTAGATTTTTTAAAAGCGCTAATTTATAGTTTCTCAAATTCGGTTCAAACAATTCCATATCAGAATTTTCTTCCAAATTTAATCCCGATATTAGTTCGAGATTTTGTTGGCTTATTTGAGAGGCATAAACCAAATCATAAACTTGCAATAATATTTTAGAATCCTTATTTTCAGAAACTAATATTTCTCCTAACTCTATATGTGCATCCGATTTCTGCCTTATACATATTTCTCCAAATTTGCCCGAAATAACCTGCCCCAATACCATTGAAAGCTAAGATTTAATGGAGTATTTAAAGTTTGGGTAACTATTTTTTAAGCTTCTTCTCAATATCTTCAAATATCTTTTTTAGTCTTTTTTCATCTTCTAATCTTTTTTTTCTTGTTTCTAAGCTAGTATCAAACTCTTTTTCTTTATGTCCTCTAGATCTAATATTAATAAGTTCATTTTCTAGATCATCATCAGTAACAGAAAGATCGTTATCTTCTATATCTTGTCTTTCAAGCATTTCTTCTTCTTCTTTAATCAATACTTTTTCTTCAGATTGTTTTTGTCTGATTCTCTCTGTATATTCCTTCTCGTCAAGCTTTAATTTTTCCTCTCTGGCTTTTTCTTCAATCTCCAGCTTTTTCAAATTTGATTCATATAAAGCCTTTTCATTATGCCATTTTTCTACTGAAATTTCAGTTGCATCATTATAGCATAGTTCTAACAATTTTTTAGGATTATTATCTGACTTTTTTATTAGTCTTTTTATCTCTTCATCAGTAAATGGAAGAATATCCTTTCCACCTACCGCTTCGATTCTTTTTTTTAACATTAATCTAAGTTCGGCAAACTCTAGTTTTGGCAAATTTATCCTTAACGATTCTTTGTTTGTTATCTCTTTAATCTCTGATTTTTCAATCTCTTCTTTTGTTCCAGAAACAATCACTTGAATTTGTAAATCCGTCTCAAACAAAGATTTAAGTAATGTTCTAGAAAGATCAGAGATTTCATTAACATCATCAATCAATAGTATCAATCTTTTTTTTGCTAATTTCTTTTTTAAGAAATCATAAATATTATTTACAGATAGTTTTTCCTGTTTATTTATTATCTTATGTAAAGGCCCTAACAAAGGCATAACCATGTATTTTAAAGTTTCTCTCTCATTTGTCAATGTTTTTCCAAGAATAAAATTAGCATAAAGCTTGTCTTTGTGTTTACTTAATTCATATTCCATCCATCTCAATAATGCAGTCTTTCCTGCTCCTTTGTCGCCTGTAATTATACCAAAAAAATATTTTTTTATGACAAACAAATTAATCTTTAATCTCTCTTCATTGTAACCAGCTATAAATTTATCAGGCGGATATCCAATTTTTGATATAAACGGATTTTGTTTCCACCCTAATTCTTTATCCCATTCAATTATGAACTGATCATCCTTATGTTTATGTATTGGAGTTACCTCTTTCTCATTTTTGTCATCAAAAAACTGTATATTTATCTTCATACTCTAGAATTAGTCATTCTGATTTATAAATTTTGGGATATCCATAAGTAATGAATACATCTTAGCGAAGCCATTAATGTCTTAAGTTAGAAAGAAAGAATGTTTTGATTAGTTGACATTGAAAATTATCTAATCCACCCTTTTCCCACATTTCACACAAAACTTTTCTTGATTAAATAATTTAGTATTACATTTAGGGCAAATTTTTGTTTGAACTTGCTTTGTGACTTTATCTTCTTTCTTACTCTCAATACTTTCTTTAATATCTTCTTTATGCGATTTCTTAAAGAGTCTTTTAACAACATTTTCTTTATATCCGCTATGCTTCTTTATTGGAATATGTATGTATTTTCTATTTAGGTAAGCCTTTATTCCAAAGAATAAACCTATCAATACTAAAACAACCAAAATCCAAAGAAATATTTTTGAAGAAAATTTACTTTTCTGCATATCATCTGGCAATATAGTGTCAAGATACTCGTTATGCTCTTTTCTTAATTTACTTAAATCATGTCTTTCACTAAGCCATGTCTTTCCGTCATGAATATCGGTTATTTTCCAAACTCCTCCAACTTTCTCAACTTTAACTTCTTCTAAACCTGAATCAAAAGTTGCCTTAACTCTTGCATTATCAATATTTAATTGACCAACTTCAGCAATAACATTATTATATTTAACTTCAGGCAGAAGTTCTTTCTGAGAATTACTAAACTCTGAAATTTTGTCAAACTCTTTCTTGAAACGATTCATTTCTTTAAAATAATCTTCAATATTTCCAGAAATGAAACCTAAAATCGAATCAAAATCTTTCGCATTCAAATATGAATAATAGTCTTCTACTAAATCAACAATATTAATTTCTTCAGAAGGACAAACATTGCAATCGCTTGGACATATTGAACAAGATTCGGTAGCATCACATGACTTATCTCCGCACCAGTCACAATCTTCATAACAAACACCAACTTCTGATTCAGCACAAACAACATCTCCACATATAGGTCTTGTGATTGAAAGTTCTATTCTGAAAAAGTTATTATTATCTCCCGGAGTATCATCATTTATCCATATATATAAAAAATCGTCAGCTTCAGGAAAATACGTTTTTTCTTTGCCAATCAAAAAACAAGTTCCATTTATACCAATTCTTCCTATAAGTGAGTATATTGGTGCTTCTGGGCAAGGAAATGCTGAAGATGCTTGTCCTTTACCATTAGGACCAAATTTACCATCTTTTTCTGTATATATTTCGCCAGTTGCATTAAATCTTAATTCTTCAGCAATATACACTTTTTGGCGTGTAGTAAGCCATTCACTTTCGTGACCATCAACCTTATAGTTGAGTCTTTCAAAAGGAAGTTTTTCAGCTCCAACACCAGATTGTACAATAGGAATAATCAATACTAATACAACAACAAACACTATGGCATATTTCCTCATAAAAAATATTGTTGGAATTGGAGTTTATATTCGTTTTGGTTAAAAATGAATATTTGCTAACATAGTGTGTTAGCATTAAATAGTTTGTGGAAAGGTTTATTAATTTCTGAAACTTTGTTTGAATATGGACAAATTGAACACTTACTTATTATCAATATGTTTTTCCTTATTTCTCATCTTAGCGCCCTTCTTCACTCTCCTTTTCTCACAAACATTCTATCATTACGAATTCAATAAATTAGGAGTTTATGAAGAAGGAAATACAAATGAAAATATAGAATTCAACAATAAAATAAAAGAATCCCTTCAAAGTCTCATAAAGTTCTTTTTATACAAATCAGATTCAATCTCTAATTACAACGAAAATGAAATATCTCATATGAAAGATGTTAGAAAGATATTTTTGGTGTTAGAAATTACATTGATTCTTTCATTACTAATTTTAGTCCTATGTTTGTTCAAATTATCTAAGCAATCTTTGATGCGGATTTTGAAGTATTCCTCAATTGTCTCTTTGATTTTCATCTTAATCCTAGTCCTTTTATCAATCTATTTTGAACAAGCTCTTCTAATATTCCACCAAATCTTTTTCCCTCAAGGGAATTGGATGTTTCCTCAAGATTCATTTATGATACATATGTTTCCAAGCGATTTCTTTCTAAACTTTTTAGTAACTAGCCTAGTTATTTCAGGACTAATTTCTCTAATTTTGCTCATTTTATCTTTTAGCAAAACTTATAAACTCAATCTAAATTAACTCACTTATGATAGGGTTAATTAAAAAATTCATAAATAAGGTATTTAGGGATTTATTTAAGAAAAAGAAACACCTAAAAATAGGAATATATGGACCCCCAAATGCGGGGAAAACGACTTTGGCAAACAGAATTTGTCAAGACTGGTTAGGAGAAGATATGGGTACTGTATCAAATATTTCTCATGAAACGAGGGAAATTCAAATTAAAGAGCAAGTCAATATTAAAGCTGGAAAAAAAGAATTAACATTTAATCTTGTTGATACGCCTGGAATT
>CAYJUR010000061.1:0-2180 GCA_964373405.1 uncultured Methanosarcinales archaeon
TTCATATCAAGATTTGTTAGACATATTTTGGCACAGCATAGATCCTACTGATGCAGGTGGTTCTTTTGTAGATAGAGGGTTTCAATATACGTCTGCAATATTCTATAAAAACGAAAATGAAAGAAAGTTAGCAGAAGAATCAAAAAAAGAAATTCAAAAGAAATTTGATAAGCCAGTTGCAACAAGCATAGAAAAAGCAAGTGAATTTTACGTGGCAGAAGAGTATCATCAAGATTACTATAAAAAGAATTCAGTCAAATATGGGTATTATAGAAAAGCTTCTGGAAGGGACCAATTTATAGAGGAAACTTGGGGTAAAGAGGAATAATAGGACAACACTTATAAATCCCTTTTTTATTACACATAGTAACTGAGGTAGGAAATTGACTGAACAACAAATATATGATTTGATCTTTAATGAGGATGACCTTTCTTGGCAATCGCTTTTAATGGAAGTTGTAAAAGAAGAAAATCTTGATCCATGGGATATTAATATTTCTAAATTAGTTAAAGGTTATGTTGATACTGTTAAAAAAATGAAGAATGCTAATTTGCGAATTTCGGGAAAAGTTGTTTTAGCTGCAGGGATATTATTAAAAGTTAAATCAAAAAGATTTGTAGAACACGAAATGATTCAATTCGATAATTTATTGAAATCTGCGGAACAACAACAATATGTCGATGATGATTTTGCAGACATTGATTTGCTTGCAAATTCGCCAGACGAAAAAACAGAATATCCCTTATATCCTAGAATGCCACAACCAAGAAAAAGAAAAGTTTCTATATATGATTTAGTTGAAGCTCTTGACAAAGCAATGAGCGTTAGACAAAGAAGAATTGATAGACGAATGCCTTATGCTAGACAAAGAATATTAATTCCTGATGCAAAAAATATTGAGGGAATTATTGTGGCAGTGTATGACAAAATTAGAAATTTCTTTAAAAAAAATAAACAAGGCAAATTAACGTTTACAAATTTGGTTCCAGGTGATGACAAAGAATCAAGATTGTTTACATTCATTCCTTTATTGCATTTAAGTAACGAACGAAGAGTCGACTTAAAACAAGAACAACATTTTGGAGAGATTGAAGTTAGTTTGATTCCAAGGAAGGGTTAGAAAGGATTTTTTATTTTAGAACAGAAAACTATATAAGTAACTTTACTTATTATACATAAATAAGGTGAAATTATGACAAATATGACTTTGGCTGTGCCTGAAGACTTGCATCAAATTATGCAAAAACATAAAGAAATTAAGTGGAGTGAAGTAGCTAGGCAAGCAATGTGGGCAAAAGCGAAAAAATTCGAATTAATGGATCATATTTTAAGTAAAAGTAAATTTACAGAGAAAGATTCTTTAGAAATTGGAAGAAAGTTAAATATAGAAATAGCAAAAAGACATAATCTAAAATGAAAATAGTTATTGATTCAAATAGAATTTTCGCGTCTTTAATAAAAGAAAGCACAACTAGAGAAATTTTGTTTGACGACTTTTTCTAGTTTATTGCTCCTGAATTTATAAAAACTGAAATAGAAAAATATGCTAAAACCATAATGAGTTTAGCCAATATTACTGATGATGAATTTGAATTGCTATTATCTTTATTTTTTGAAAGAATAACTAAGTCCCAAAAGAAGAATATGAATATATTCAGGTTGAAAATATTAAAGATATAAAAGATATCTCCTTTCTTGCATGTAGTATTTCTTCTAATGCAGAAGGCATATGGACTCATGATAAAGATTTTTTGACTCAAACAAAAGTTAAAGTCTTCACAAATATAGATATGTTAAAGATAAGGAATAAATTAATTTAACTTTTTCAAATCCACAACTTTAATATACTTCTTCAATAATAAAATATTTATGAAAACCGATAGAAACCCAGAACACAAAATACTTGATTTGATTCTAAATAGACATAGTCCCAGAGCGATGTCTGGTGAAAAATTATCAAATGATGAATTAATGACGTTGTTTGAAGCAGCTAAATGGGCGCCTTCTTCATTTAATGAACAGCCGTGGAGATTTTTGTATGCGAAAAGAGAAACTCAAAATTGGGATTTGTTTTTCAATCTTTTAGGCGACTTCAACAAAATGTGGTGCAAAAATGCGTCAGTTTTGTTAGTAATAATTTCTAAAAAAACGTTTGCTCATAATAATACTCACAATGTCG
>CAYJUR010000061.1:2190-6789 GCA_964373405.1 uncultured Methanosarcinales archaeon
ACATTCGTTTGATACAGGCTCAGCTTGGGAAAATTTAGCACTACAAGCTTCTTCAATGAATTTAGTTACACATGGAATGGCAGGTTTTGATTATGACAAAGCAAAAAAAGATTTAAACATTCCGGACGACTTCAAAGTCGAAGCAATGGTTGCAATTGGTAAACCAGGAAAGAAAGAAGATTTGCCAGAAGCGCTTCAGAAAAACGAAATTATATCTGGAAGAAAAATGTTGAATGAGATAGTATTTGAAGGGAAGTTTAAGATTTAGAATTTTCAGATTCAGCACTATCAATTGCTTCAAGCATTTTTGAGTTATGAAACGCAAGGTGTAAGATGGTACTAAGTTTTTTGTATTTTCTTTCTTTTTCAATGTGTGAATAAAGAGTATATCTAATTGGTTTAAACAAAACTTCTATCACTCCTCCAAGTGCAATTGCTCCAACTACAACCAAATAAAGAGATAAAAAAGAATCCTTAAATTCTAGATGATTTGTAGAATAACCCAATCCCAAAGCACTCAAAGTCCCAGAAACAACTCCTGCAGCTAAAAATGATTTGAATTTATCATCAAATCTATAATTATTATCAAAATTATTTATTTGAACAACATCACTTGCAAACGCTTCAAGAAGTCTCTTTTCATGCACTCCTAATTGTTCTTGATCTTCAACTTTTTTCACTAAACCATTAACTCTTGTTCTATCAGTTTCGTTTCCTATTTCTTCAGCAAGATTTTTTAATATGTGGTCAAAATTAAAATATTTGTTCATAAAACATTCATTTTAAAGATGTATTTAAAGATTTGGTTTTTTATATTTAAAATCCCCTTTCTTTCTAACTCTCTTACTTCAAAGCTCCGCCAACATCCATTCCTAACTTAATTTTCTCAGCAAGTTATAACTGCATCTAAGAGTTACTGAATGAATGCATTTAGAAACAACATCTAATTTTGAAATTTCCTCTAAACTCAACAATTTTTTTTGTCTAGGAAACCTTTATAAATCCCCTCTTAAATCTAAGAATTATACCAATGAATAATGATCCCGCAAGGGTGAATGAGGTAGCAAAATTCTACCCTTGGAGGAATATAAAATGACGGACAATGTAGAAAGTGCATATAGAGCAATTGAACAAGCTAGAACATCGGGCAAAATTGCAAAAGGAGCAAATGAAGTAACTAAATCTATTGAAAGAGGTGTTGCTAAATTAGTTGCGTACGCTAAAGATGTTAGTCCTAAAGAAATAGTAATGCATATTCCAATTTTGTGCAAAGAAAAAAACATTCCTTGTATTGAAGTTAATACAAAGCAAGAATTAGGTGCGGCTGCAGGATTACACATTGGAACTGCGTGTGTATCAATTACAAAAGAAGGAGACGCAAAAAAAATAGTTGCACAATTACATAATACTTCAAGTAAAAGAGAAGAATAAAAATGACAGAAGAAAAAAAGTTTGAAAAGAAAGAAGTTCCTCACAAAGAAAGGACTCATTCTCCAGTTGCAAATAGAGAAGAACATCAAAATCCTGTACCAAATAAAGAAGGCTCACATAGAGATGATAAAAGAGAAGAAAGAAGGGATGAAAAAGCAAAAGTAGCAACAAGTTTTCCTCAATCATTTAGGGCACAAGTTGAAGAAATAGTTGGAAGAACTGGTATGAGAGGAGAAGCAATTCAAGTAAGATGTAAAATTTTAGATGGAAGAGATTCTAGCAAAGTTATGAGAAGAAATGTTAAAGGTCCAGTACGAATAGGAGATATTTTAATGCTTAGAGAAACAGAAGTTGAAGCGCAAAAATTAAAAGGAGGAAGTAGAAGGTAACTTCTCTTTTAAAAAAAATGGCAATCTGTACTTTTTGTGGAATTAAATTCGAACACAAGGGTAAAATGGAAGCTCTTAAGTCGGGAAAAATTAATTATTACTGTGGTGCGAAGTGTGAGAAAAATCTTAACATGGGAAGAAAACCACGAAATTTCAAATGGACCGTTGAAGGTCAAACTAAAAATAAAAAATAATTTTTATCAAAACTTTTAAGGTGAAAAATGGCTATTGAAAGAACATTTATTGCATTAAAACCAGATGCAGTTCAAAGAGGACTGATTGGAGAGATTATTTCTAGATTTGAAAAAGTCGGATTAAAAATTGTAGGCATGAAAATGGTTTGGATGGATAAAAAGTTTTCTGAAAAACATTATATAGCTCATTTAAAAAAAGATTTCTACAAAAGTCTTGAAACATTTATGACTTCAGGACCTGTTATTGCAATTTGCATAGAAGGATTACATGCAGTTGAATTAGTGCGAAAAATTGTTGGAGCAACTGAACCAAGAACGGCATTACCTGGAACAATAAGAGGAGACTATTCTCATCATTCTTATGAATATGCAAACAAAAAAGGTATATCAATCAAAAATTTAATCCACGCTTCAGGAAATTTGGAAGAAGCAAAAAAAGAAATTAAATTATGGTTTAAACCAGAAGAATTACATTCATATAAAACAGTACATGAAGTACACACTTTTTAGAGGTTTGAAAAAATGGCAACTATGACCGAAAGAGTATTGAAAGCTATGAACAGTCAGAAAAATATTCGAAACATAGCCATATCCGCCCATATTGATCATGGGAAGTGCATTAAGGGAGATAGTAAAATATATCTGACAGATGGTAGATTTATGTCTGCTGAAGAATTATTTGTTTTAATTTCATCTAATGGAAGTTTAGAAAGAGAAAATGAGACAGAAACAGTTTACACGCCTAATGAAGAAATAGCAGTGTTTTCATTAAATAAAAATATTGGGGATATTGAGAAAAAAAAGATTGAGTATGCTTGGAAACTTGATGGCGGTAGTCTAATTAAAGTAAAATTAAGGAATGGCTTTGAAATATCAACAACTCCTGAGCATAAATATATTGTTTTTGAGGATATGGAATTTGCAGAAAAAGAAGCGAAGGACTTAAAGCTCGGTGATAGAATAGTTTGTTCTAGAAAATTGAATGTTGATGAAAACGATATTAGTTCTATCAAGAAAGAAATTTTAGTCAAACTTGCAAAAAGAAATTTCTATGTAAATCTTAATAAAGTCTTCTCAGAAAAAATAAAAAATGAAATTCTTGATTTTGGAATTAAAAACATAAAAATGAACATTTTGCATAAATCTTTTTATCATGGAATTTGGCAGAATAGATATAGGATGTGTGATTTAATAAAAATTTCAGATATTTTTAACTATGACTTAGCCTCAATTTATGAGAAAATTGAGTTTATTTATTATTCAAGAGTCGGTGGCAAAGGTAAAACATCTATGAAAACAAAATTTCCAACAAATCTTGAAGATTTATATTATTTGTTTGGACTTCTTGCAGGAGATGGTTCAGGAAATAAGTTTGTAGTAGGAAAACCAGAACTAGAACTTGAATTCATAAGAATATGCAATAATTTAGGATTTGAACCAGTTAGAAGGGAATACAAAGACAAAACATTAGAGTTGTGTTCAAATGGTACAATTATGGAAATGTTTAAAGAATTATTTGACTATCCCATTAAGAGAAAAAGTCATAATATTAAGGTTTCTGAGTTTTTGTCAAAATCACCAAAAAATATGATTTCAATGTTTTTGAGAGCATATTTTGATTGTGATGGCTCTGTTGAAAAATCTAGATCTGCTATATCTTTGACTTCGGTGAGCAGTCAAATGCTTAAAGATGTTCAAATGCTTTTATTAAGATTTGGAATTTTATCAATTAGACAAGGGGATACAATATATATTTCAGGAATGTCAGCAAAAGAATTTAACAATCAAATTGGATTTAATGTAATACATAAGAAAGAAAGATTAAAAAATTTATCAGATAAATCAATTGGAAGTAGTGCACTTGATATAATTCATTTATCTAATCCGCAATTTATGTCAACTAAAAAGATACATATATCTCATAATAATGATAATAATTATTATAATATTGAAATACACACACACGATATAAAATTTGATAAATTTAATAAGATTATAGCAAAACTTGAAACGATTCACGGCAAAAATAATATGCAGCTTCAAGAACTTAAAAAATTTTCAACTGGGGACTTGGCATTTTTAGAGATTAAATCCCTAGAACAAGATTTCTCAGAAGTAGTTTATGATTTTACTATTAAAGATAATCATAATTTTGTTGCTGAAGGAATGATTATACATAACACCACTTTTTCTGACAATCTAATAGCGGGCGCAGGAATGATTTCTGAAGAATTAGCTGGAACACAGAGAATTATGGATTTCGCAGAAGACGAAATTGCAAGAGGAATTACAATTGATTCAGCAAACGTTTCAATGGTTCATACTTATGAAGGTGAAGAATATTTAATTAATTTAATTGACACTCCTGGTCACGTAGATTTTGGTGGAGACGTTACGAGAGCAATGAGAGCAGTTGATGGTACTGTTGTATTGTCTTGTGCAGTTGAAGGAATAATGCCTCAGACTGAAACTGTTCTAAGACAAGCTTTAAGAGAAAAAGACAGACCTATTTTATTCATAAATAAAGTTGACAGATTGATTAAAGAATTACAATTAACACCTGAAGCAATGCAACAAAGATTCAT
>CAYJUR010000062.1:0-3931 GCA_964373405.1 uncultured Methanosarcinales archaeon
TCCAAAAACTTTTCTTAAAGTGTCCAATCTGTCCTCTTTTTTGTCCATCAAAATCTTTTTCATATGCTCTTGTGGGGTATACACAGTATATCTATATACTAAAGATTTTTTTGTTTGCATATCTTTTGGATAATTTAATAAATCTAATATTTGTGCTTTCAACTCTGTTCCCATTCCTTCTTTTCTTTGTCCTTCAACAATTAGATGGCCCGATGTTTGTGCGATTCTCTCTACAACATTTTTAAGTGAACGTTTTATGACATATTCTTTTCCGTCTAATTCAAAAATCAATTCAACACTTCCCTGCTTAGCACCCTTTCTTAGCAAAGCTTCTCCTGTTCCGATTTCAGTTCCGAACAACGCAAATTCTAGAGCATAAAGAATTGTTGATTTTCCACATCCTATATCTCCTGATAATAGAACAGAACCTTCTGGAAATTTGATAGTTTCATCTATGTACGACCTTATATTATTTAGAGAAATTTGTTTTAAGAGCATTTGTGTCTAATATTTTGGTGAATATATAACTTTATCTCCTTTTTGATTTCTTTTTAGAACTTTTTTTACTTGATTTTTTAGAACTACCTTTCTTCTTAGCTTTTCTTTTAGAGCCAGATTTGGCTTTCTTTGTTGATTTTGCTTTAGTCCTAGATTTAGATTTTTTTATTTTAGATTTTTTTATTTTAGATTTTTTTGCTTTTTTACCAGACTTTCTTTTTGATGTCTTTGATTTTTTAGCTGTTGTTTTCTTTGTTCCTGATGTTTGTCTTTCAAGTTTCTGTTCTTCCTTAATATCTGATAAAACTTCATCTCCAAAGTTAGATATCATTTTGTATGCCTCTTTTCTTGATTTGCAAACAGGAATATGCGCGTTTAAATCGTCATAAGCAAGAAATTCTTTGCTACAATGCATACAAACAATATTAGGAATGTCTCTTTTCTCCGAAAATTTTCCTCTCAATTCATCAAATATTCCCATTTTTTAGCCCCACAATTTAATATGCTTAATATTTATTCGCTTCTTTTTCTTCGAATTTTAATCTCTTATATTCTTGTATAAACAATGCCGCGCTTTTTCCGTTATCAAATGTCTGCAACACTTTAACACCCAAGCCAAACTTCGATTTCGGATTGATTGTTTTTGACTTTTGACAGCTAAAACACTTGAAAGTTGTCGTTGATGCGGAGCTTTGTATATTCCCACAATTAGGACATTGTATCACTCTAAAAGCCCCCATAACCTTTGGATGTGTATTTGTGGTATTTAAATTTTTCCTTCAACAACCCCTTCAACCTTCCTTAACACATCTTTAGAAAACAATAATGCAATATGGCCCTTAGCATTTGTTGATATGTTATTTGCTCCTTTCAGAAAAGATGCATCCCTTGGAATAAATGGGTCGTTATTAGAACCTATCGAATAAAAGTTTTTTAAATTGATTTTATTCAGACTTTTATTCAGGTTTTGTATAAGTTTACTTTTCCTTACCAATTGCATTGTAGATTTCGAAAAGAAACCAATGTACGAAGCATTTGATCCATTCAATGGAGATCCTATTGCAATTATTTTATTTATTGATTTTTTATGATTTGTATAATAATATAAATAATAAAGTCCAAGTATGCCACCAAAACTATGTCCTATCAAAATATAATTCTTTAAATTTCTTTTTTGAATATATTTGTGGAATTTTTTAGTAACTCTTTCAATTCCTTCTAAATGAAATCCTAAATTAGGCATATACACTCTATATCCTAGTTTGTGGAGTCTTTTTTTGAGTTTTATGAACTCGTTGTTTGAAGCAAACCATCCGTGAAGAAGAACTATAGGAGTTTGTTTTGTTATATGCTTATTTTTGTCCCACAAGCCTAAAGTGGCTCCTAGAAAATCAGGAGACATGCACCATATAGAATAAAGAATTTCAACAAATGTAGCATAAATCTTATTCATACAGAAAAGGAATGTATTTTTGGTTTATAATGTTTGTTATCGGGTATGCATTGAGATTAGAGTATTACTTATTTTATATATTATTAATAATTTGCGAAAGCTTTATATACTTTATATATTTTAGGTAACATATGATAATATACAACCCTCACAATGAGCTTATATTAAGGGAGAGGTTAAAAACGGCCGAAACTATATTGAATTCAATTTCAGCAAAACATTGTTTTATAACTGGCTCTTTTTTACATAAAGAAAAGTTTAATGATATTGATATTTTTGTTATTTCAAGATCAAAAAAAGAAATCAATATAAATAAATTAAATTACAAAAATATAAATATATCAATAATTGATTTCAACGATTTATATTCCTTATTTTATCATTCTGTTTCAAAAAGTTGTGTTTCCAAAAATATATTGCCGCAAAAAACTTTAAAAGTAACTATATCTGACTATTGGAATGTCATAAACGAAGCAATTCCAACATTATTAAATGATAAAAACAAATTTCACAAAAATATTCGATTTTTAATTTTGTATACCGAGTACTTTAGAACTAAAGAAGTTTTAGATACATTTCAATTATCTCAAAAAATCGAAAAATTTAAAAATTGTAATGATATAATTAAATATATAAAAACCAATATTAAAAAAATTATTAAAGAAAATGCAAAACCTTCATATATTAAAAGATTTTTTTATACTCAAGCAGGGTTTTATAAGGATTCAAAAGAATACGAGGCTCAAAATATTTTATATGATTTAACACACAATATAACAAGAGGAATAGAGAATGGTTGATGTTGATATATTCAAAAAGGAAATTGAAAAAAATCTTTCACAAGAATATAAAATTGAATTTCTGGGAACAAATTTTGAGAAAATAGTTAATTTATTATCTGAAACAAAAGCAGAAAAAATATATGATTGGATTAAAAAAGTTGTTGAAAGAAAAATTCAACCAATTGTTATAGTCTCAAAAAAACCATACAAAGATTGGCAAATAAATGAATTACTAACTTTCAGACATCAATTTAGTATTGAGAATGTGGAATATAGAGTTCTTTTTGTGAAAGTCAAAAATTCTATTTACATTGAATTTCATTTAGGAGATCATAAATATTACGACAAAGTTAGAAAAGATTTAGATTTGAAAAAGGGAAGTTAATCAACACTCTCTTCCTCAATATCCGTTTCTTCTTCAATAATTTCTTTAGCATTCTTTCTAATTGTTGTGTATTCAAACGCTTTTTGGAGGGCTAATATAGCCTTAGGCAAATCATTCTTACTCAAAGTTTGCGTATTTCTCCATTCTTCACCTTTTTTGAAGCTTTTGTTTAAAGAAAATGTATAATAAGGTTTTCCTTCTGAATCAGTATTTCTCCATATTGCTACTTCTACACTTCCTGCCCTTATTTTATGCTCAGGGGGGTTTCTTGAAGGTAATTCTATGTCTGCCATATTTAGTCTATTTGCGTTTGTATATTAAAATGTATCGAGATTTATGCATAGTAATAAAAACATTTATAAACTTCAAATCTAAGATCATGTTTAAAGAGGTTGATTACGATGGATGATGATTACGAAATAATATCTCATAATGAAGTTGAAAGGCTTAAAAAAGGTCTTGATACTGCTAAAAGTTCTGGCTCGTACGATTTAAAAAAGTCTATAGAACATTTAACTGAAAAATTAGACAATATGATTGATGTGTTTGAAGCGGCGTCTGACGATTTGAGAGAAGAAGATCAGGAATCAGAATTAGTTACACAGAAAATAGATCCTATAATTGAAAAATTGAAAGATATAGATGAACAAAATAAGAAATTAGCGGATGGTATTGTTGCGATTAATGCTATGATTATGCACAGTATTCTTATTTCTAAAGCTACCAATCTCACTGAATAAATTGATGAAAATGTAGTAAAACTTTTGGATCTTTTAACAGCACGAAAAACCCAGCATAGTGCTGAGACTCGAC
>CAYJUR010000062.1:3941-6696 GCA_964373405.1 uncultured Methanosarcinales archaeon
AATTGCAAGAAATATTTGATATTGCAAACTCATTAAGAGATTCACAAATGACAATGCAAAGAAGTTTGGAAGATGCTGTAAATAAGATAAGAGAATCTTTGAGAGACAATTCGAGACAAGAATCAAGATCTAGTTTTAGTTCAATGCCAAGTCAATCAAGTATGGGTTCTATGGATATGGGAAATGATTTGCCTCCTTTACCTAAAGCACCAACGTTTGATAAAATAATGCCTAAAAGAAGAGGGCTAAAATTGTTCTGATAAAATGGTTCAAAAAATTGATTATGTCCCTTCAGTTTCGCCGAACAGAAGGAGAAGATGGTTTAAGTATTTGATAAAACATTCTAGAAATAAAAAATTTGGGGCGTCTTTTCAAAAGAGAACTGATTTTGTACAAAAATTAGACAAGCTTAGAAATGTTGAAAGAGTTGTAGATTTGCACAAATTAGATAAAATAAGGCCTGTAGAAGTCGACAAAGACAGGCATTCTAAAATGGAAAAAAAGATTGACAGAGTTTTGGATTATCAATATTATTTAGAAAATGAGACTCGCTTCAACAGGCAAATGTTGAGTAAGATAAGTTTGGATGAAGAAGGAAAGAAAAAAGAAATTGATGCTTTAAGAAAACGATTAGAAGATGCGTATAATAGTTTGAGCAGTGTAAAAAAGAAAAAGAGCGTTTCTGAGAGAAAGAGATAATATATAATAATATATAATAATATATAATAATATATATTCTCTACAAATCCCTTGCCATAACTGTTGTTCTTTTGTTTTGTTGAGCTCTCCACATGGCTTTCTTAATCATATCTATAACTATCTTCTCAAGTTCGTCTTGAAAATCGTTTGATATATTCATTGTTTTTGCGATTTCTTTGATTTGTGTTTTTACAACAACTGATGTTCCCATAGTATCACCATAGTTGATTTTGTTTAATGTGTATTTAAATGTAATTGAAGAAATCTTAGAAAATTGAAAGATTTCAAAATCAGATATAATTCAAAATGAATTCTTCGATGGCTAACGCTTTAATGTAATTCAAACTAAATGGTTTGATTAAAGGTTTTGACTTTTGTGGTTTTAGATTTCTATTTATGACTATACACAAACTGATTTCCTTCTTTCACACAAAACCCGAACCTCTCAAACTGTATAATCTCGCCATCTTTTAATTTACTAACTAAAGGTTCAGCATAGCCATAAACATATTTCGCATCAGGCATAAGAATTTTAGTTTTAATATTCAATTCATTTAAAGGCAGATAATGAATTATTTTTTTGCCTTTGTATTCTTTCCATTCTTTATGAGTTCTGGAATGAAACAAAAATCTTTTTTTACCATTTTCATCAACATCCATAACAAAATTCAAACAATCCATTAATCGTATAATTTCGCCATTTCTGAATTCGTCAAAATCGGATTTAGAAACAACAAATCTATTTGTTGTCATAAATTTACGACCGCCTTTTCTGTGATGAGGATGTAGATTTAACTCTATATCTAAATTTGGCGCGTTCTCAACAACAATCTCTTCAGGATTCGCAACAAAAAAATATCTATCGCACTTCTCATCAAGGTATTTTCTATTTAAAGAAGCTATTAGTGTCCAATCAATTGGTGTTTGTGTTGGAGACATTCCTACTTCCAATGCTAAATCATAGAATGTTTCCTTCTGTATACCTCTTCTTCTTAATGCTTTAAGAGTAACTAATCTAACATCATCCCATCCTGTATATGTTCCATTTTCAATTCCTTCTCTTATTTCCCTTCCTTGTGTTGTAGCTCCTCTTACAGTAATTCTTCCATACTGTTGTACTTCTGGTTCTTTGTATCCAAACAAACCAAGTATATATCTGTGCAATTCAACTCTCATTTCGCCAAACTCATTTGAACGGAGAACGTGAGTTGTTCCACACCATTCGTCTTCTAAAGGATTTTCAACATCATATGTTGGCCAAACTTTGTATTTCAATTTTTGTCTGAAATGATTTCCGTGTGCAATCCTAAAAATGACAGGATCCCTCATTACGTGATTTGGAGATTGCATATCAATCTTTAATCTTAGTGCACATTCGCCTTGCTTATATGTTCCATTCTTCATTTTATTCCAATGGTTCAGAACATCATCTTTCTTATGTTCTCTATGTGTACATTCTATTCCATTATGTCTGTTATCTCGCATTTTTTCTTGCTCGCAAAAACAGACATAAACTTCTTCTCTTTGAATCAAATCTTCTGCACATTCATAAAATCGTGGCATATCGTCTGACGCAAAAATAATTTTGTCAGCCTTGATATCTAGATACTTACAAACATCTTCCATCATCGCATCAACATATTCTTGACTAGATTTTTCTGGATTAGTTTCTTCAAATCTTATTATACATTTGCCTTCGTATTTTTTTGCATACATATAATTTAATAAAAAACTCATTGCATGACCAATGTGATTATATTTACTCGGCTCTGGAGGAATTCGTGTAACAACTTTTCCCATTTGGGCATTTTTTAATTTAGGTAATTCTTTTCTAGATTCTTTGATTTCAATTTTACCTTCTGTGTTGTTTTTTTCATTTTGCTCCTTTTGTTTCATTAATTCTGGCGCAATTTCTTTCAACATTTTTTCTTGTTCGTTTATTGACATATTGTTTACTTTATGTACAACTTTATTTATGATTTTCATTAAATTGTCTTTCTTAGTTCTATATTCGGCATACTGTGACAGAAGTCTGCCTACCAAAGAATTAGGATTT
>CAYJUR010000063.1:0-1771 GCA_964373405.1 uncultured Methanosarcinales archaeon
CGGATCATATAAGATCTCTGAGAGAAGCGAAATCTTTTGGAGACGTTTTGATTGTTGGTTTAAATTCTGACGAATCTGTAAGAAAATATAAAAGTGAAATAAGGCCAATTTACCATCAAGACGAAAGAGCGTTTATGCTTGCTGCATTAGAACCTGTTGATTATGTTGTTATTTTTTCTGAATCTGAGCCTTCCAAATTTTTGGAAAAAGTGAAACCACATATTCATGTAAAAGGGAATGATTATAGCGATGGAAGTAAAATAATTTTTGAAAGAGATGTTGTTGAAAAAAACGGCGGAAAAATCATGTTTACATCCAAAAATAAAGGACAATCAACATCAGAAATTGCTGAGAAAGTTAAATTGGTTTATCATGATTGAATCCAAGGAGCTTGTGCGATTTTTATTTGTGGATTTGGTGAGCTCAAATTTCTTCTTGACATAGGTTTTATTGCTTTTCTAATTCTTTCAACTATTCCATCACTTAGTTTTGGAGCTAAAGTTAATTTTGTTGGCCATGCAACTAAAATGTTTTTATGTTTGTATATAACAGGATCACCTGGTCTTTGTCCATTATTCAAACCTTCTGCTCTATCAATATCAAACAATCCTTTGGAGCAGCTATCAAAATCTATTTGTGGAAAGTAAGTTGAAAGTTTGGCTACGGATTTTTCAATAAATGAATCTGGCTTTTCTTTCAACCAAGGCTTAGAATAATCTCCGCCAATATTCCATACTAATTCTTTACTCAATTTGTCATGACTTGTTACAGTCATCATTGTAGTTTGTCCATCAGCAATATGGCAATATAATTCTGGTAAATCGCCTCTTAAAAATAAGTGTCGTAGTGGTCGTCTTTGCATTATATTCTGTTCGATTCCAACTTTTTTTGCTAAAGCTTCATTTCCTTCTCCAGAAGTCATTACAACAATTTTTGGTTTTATTTCATAATCTCCAACAACAACTTTTTCAACATTTCCATCGCTATCCATTGTAAATTCAGGAATGGTATTTGCATAAAATATGTTTTGTTTTTTTGCTAATTCTTCTAAAAGAGAATTTGTGTCTATAACATTTTCTTTAACGCCCAAAACAATTTTGGCATTTTCTTTTAACACTTCTGGAAAATCTTTTTTGTGATATTCTTTAATCCATGTACTCGTATATTGTCTTACCATTAGCATAAGCATTTTCATAATTCTGTTATTGTGATTTTCATTAGGGAACCAATACAAACATTCTCTCGAACTAATTTCAATATTTGATAAATTAGGGGTTCTTTTTCCTTCAAAATGTTCTTGCCATCCTTTTGGCATACCCTTAATTCCTAAATATGAGGCAAGACTGAAATTGTTAGGCAACAAATATTTATCTCCTCCATGAATGATTCCTTGAGTTACAATTGTTTGTCCTTTTCCTAATGAATTGTTTTCAACTAATATAGCGTTGTATCCTTCAGCTGCTAGAGAGTTGAGTGTCCAAAGTCCAGAAATACCGCCTCCAAAAATTAAAACATCTACTTTTTGTTCGATTGTCATAGTCTGATGAATTTTAAGGATTATTTAAAACTTGCTTCTGATTTATTGTGTAATTTCAAAATTAGATTTCATTTTTAACATAACTCATTGAGGCCATTTTAAAGCATTCCTAACTTTCTGAATGAATGCTGTAGATAATGTATGTTGAAATGAATGATAGAATAAAGCAGTTTTTAATTAATTAAATTTTAAGATTAACTATCCATAACCTTTTTAAGCACCTTTCTAAGCTAT
>CAYJUR010000063.1:1781-6251 GCA_964373405.1 uncultured Methanosarcinales archaeon
ATAAAAGTGGATTTCTAGTTCCTAAAAATTGATTAAGTGTCCATAACCTTTGTAAGCTAAACTTTTACGAAAAGTTCAATCAAAAGATGGCCCCTACTCATTGCATTCGTATGGTCCTATTGTCCATAACCTTTTTAAGCACCTTTCTAAGCTATTCGTAGGGGGAAGACATTGAATAATAAGGATTCAACATACATAGTAATAGCTGCTTTTAACGAATCTAAATCCGTTTCTAATGTAATTAAAGGATTAAAATATGCAGGTTATAATAACATCGTTGTTGTAGATGATTGCTCAAAAGATAATACATATGAAATCGCATTAAATGAAGGAGCTCATGTTTTAAGACATATAATAAATCGAGGTCAAGGAGCAGCACTAAAAACAGGAATTGATTATTCATTAATGAAAAAAGCGAAATTTATTGTAACTTTTGATGCTGATGGACAACATAGGGTTGAAGATTTAGAAAGAATGGCAATTCCTGTTTGGGAAAATAAATGTGATATCACAATTGGATCTAGATTTTTGTCAAAGAAAGCAATTAAACAAATGCCTTTCACAAGAAGATGGATTTTGAGAGGAGGAAGATTAATGTTATTTGTATTTTATGGTGTAATTATGACGGATGCACACAACGGATACAGAGTTATGAATAGAAAATCAGCAAAAAAAATCGAGATTGTGTGTGACAGAATGGCTCATGCATCAGAAATTATTGAAGAGATACACAGAAAAAAATTGAGATACAAAGAAATTCCTGTGATAATTAATTATAATGAATATACTATGCAACACGGACACGGAAGTTTTGTTGGCGGACTTAGAGTTGCATTTAGCATGTTAGTTAAAAAAATTGCGAGGTAAAATGAATATATTTGTTACATTATTAATAATTATTTTTGGAATATTTGCATTAAGCAGAGTTTTACTTAGATTTAAGGAGAGCAAATTTTCAATTATGCATTTAATGTTTTGGTTAGTGATATGGGGTTCTACTTTGGTTGTAGCAGTTTTTCCACAATTATTAAGTTATTTGAATATTAATTTAATTGTTTATTTTAGTATACTTTTATTGTTGTATTTGTCTTTCAGAAATTATATAGGAGTTGTTGAGAATGATGCGCGGTTAACAAAAATGGTGAGGTACATAGCTATTACAAGAGCTAAGAAGAAGTGATGAAACTAAACTGGGAGAAATTTGTCGATAAATATTTTGGGATTCCTTTTATTGTGGTTTTAGGTTTGTTTCCAAAATCAAAGAGCATTCCTGAAAACCCTAAAAAAATTCTTGTGATTAGATTTGTTGCTATTGGGGATACATTATGTTTATTGCCGGCAATTGAAAAGTTGATTGAGAAATACAAGGATGCAGATTTTGATGTATTAATAAAAAGAGGAAATAAAGAAGTTATTGATTGTTATGGTAAATTTGACAATGTTATTGTGTTTGAAAAAGGAAATTATTTGAATTTATTTAAATCTTTTAACAAATATGATTTAGTTTTTGATACAGAAGTGTTTACAAATCTTAGTGCGATTTTGAGTTGGTGGCTTGGCAAATTTAGATTAGGTTTTTCAAACCAATTTAGATCGATTTTATACAATCTGAGAATTAAATTTGACAATGAAAAACATGTAGTACAAAATTATTTAGATTTTGCAAGAAAATTAGATATAGATTGTGATGGGGGTGATAAATTAGTTTCGTTAGATGTTTCGGAAAAGCAAAAAAAAGATCTTGTTGAGTTTTTTAATAAAAATTCGGTTAAAGGTGATATTATTTGTTTGTCTCCAATTTCTTCAGCAGGTGTTGGAAGGACAAGAATGTGGGACAGGGAAAATTTTTCTGAAATTGCGCATTTCTATCTTAAAAAAGGGTTTACTATTTTATTGAATGCTGCGCCGAACGAAAAAGATTTTTTAATGGAATTTTTGATGATGTAACAAATATGCAAAACGAAAAAGTAGATTTAAATAAGTTGGTTTCTGTTGTTGATGTTCCTTTAATGCAGAAATTTGAAATGTTCAAAAGATGTAAATTAGTTATAAGTTGTGATACTGGAACTACTCATATGGCAGCAGCTCAAGGAACTAAAACTATTGGTTTGTACGGACCAAATACGCCTGTTTTGTGGAAGCCGTATGGCAAGGATAATGTTGGAATTTATCACAAAGTTTATTGCAGCCCATGTATAATTAATACAAAGGGATTAGTTCCTGATTGTTTGAGAACAGAGAATAGATATGAGTGTATGAAATTGATTACTGTTCCAGAGGTTTTAAAAGCAGGAAATGACCTTTTGGGTTTGTCAAAAGTGAAGGTTTTAAATTAATTTGAGGCTTATGGATAAGAATAAATTATTAAAAATAATGGATGACTTTGGAAAGAAGAAAATAATCGTAATTGGAGATTTTTGTCTTGATGAATATATTTATACTGATATGAGTATGATTTCTGCAGAAGCTCCAGTACCTAGAGTAATTATTAATTCTAAAAAATATATTCCTGGTGCGGCAGGTAATGTTGCATGTGGTGCTAAAGCGTTAGGAGCAAATGTTTATGCAGTCGGAATTATAGGCAATGATGATAACGGAAAAAAATTAGTTGATGAATTTAAGAAAAGAGGTATTTTGATTGAAGGATTGAAATTGTTTCCTAATAGAACAACAGTTACATATTCGAGAATTGTTGCAGGTGGAGGAAAAGTTCCTAAACAACATGTGTTGAGATTTGATGCGATTAATAAAGAAAAAGTTAATGATGAAATGACTCAAGATATGTTAAACTTTGTTAAGAGCCATATTTCAGAAGTTGATGCGATTATTTTGGCAGATTATGATGAAGCTGGTGGAACAGGAATTGTAACAGATCAATTAATTTTAGGATTATCGTCTTTAGCAAAATCTCATAATAAGGTTCTTGTTGGAGATTCAAGAGTGAATTTTCATAAATTTGTTGATTTTACAATTATAAAGCCAAATGAGGTTGAGGCTTCAAAAGCATCTGGCATTAATATATTGAGTGAAAATGATTTTCTAAATGCAGGAAATAAGTTGATGAAAAACTTAAATGTTGATTCTGTATTTTTGACTGCTGGAGAAAAAGGGATTTTTGTTTTTGATAAAAATAGGGAAGTGAAAAATGTTCCTACTTGTGCTAAAAAAATTGTAGATGTTTGTGGAGCGGGAGATACAGTAACTTGTGTTTCTTTGTTATCTAAATTATGTGGAGCGACATATGAAGAGGCTGCTCAACTTGCGAGTTATGCTGCAGCTGTTACTGTAAGTAAAGAAGGAACTGTATCAGTTACTAAAGAAGAAATTAAAGAGATGATGTTAAATGAGTAAAATCAAAAGTTTGGATGAGCTTGTAAAGATTAGGGAAGATGCAAGAAGGGATGGCAAGAGAGTTGTTTTTGTGAATGGGTTTTTTGATCCAAAACATTATGGTCATGAATCGCTTTTGAATAGAGCCAAGGCTGAAGGAGACGTATTAATTGTTGGAGTTAATTCTGATAAATCAACTAGAATAAATAAAAGTCCTGCTGTGCCCGATCCAGATAGACCGTTATTGCCTGAAGAAAGTCGATTGAATTCGATAGCTTGGCTTGATTTTGTAGATTACGTTTTTTCTTTTAACGAATTAACTCCGTTTAGATCTATTTCTGCTCTTCAACCTGATGTTTTTGTGAAAGGTAATAATTACAATTTGGATGATGTTTTTGGACAGGATCTAGTAAAATATTATGGCGGAGAAGTTAAGTTTTTGAGTGTCATTGATGGATTGTCAAGTGATGTTTTTGCAGGAAGATCAAATGGTGAGGAATTAAGTGAAAAAAGAGAGATAGCTATAGATATTAATTTAGGTGCGATAGATTATTTTTTGAATCTTGCAGGAATCTCTGGTCAGAGAAAAGATTTAATTTCCTCAGAAATGAAACGATTTGTTAGATCATTATGTGCAAAAGGTTTTAATCCAAGAACTAGTGGTTTTGGTCCGAGATTTGGAACTTATATTTTTAGAGAACTTTATAGTTTAATAGGCCAAGAAGATCCTTATCTTCAAAAAAAAATTGATTCTAATAGAGCTATGCAAGAGATTGTTGATAATTTTGTTCCTGAAAATTTTCGAGAAAGATTACAATTAGCTATTTTGGGAAATATAATGGATTATGGTGCATGTTTGTCAGATGAGCACTACGATATTAATAAGATAAAAGCAGATTTTGAGAAAGTCAAGTCACTTAAGATTGATGATAGCCAAAAACTTGAAGAGAAAATATCTGAGATTAGTGGGAGGGGTGGAAACATTTTTTATCTTGTTGACAACTCAGGCGAAATCATTTTTGATAAATTTATGTTAGAATATATTGCAGAGTATTTTCCTAAAGAAAGAATTTTTATTGTAGGAAAAGGAAAACCTATGCAGAATGATATGACGGAAGACGAATTAAGAGCAATTGGTTG
>CAYJUR010000063.1:6261-6653 GCA_964373405.1 uncultured Methanosarcinales archaeon
CAGCGATTGTTTTGGTTTATATGAAGACGAAGTTAGCTCTGAATTTAGGAATTTATTTAAGACTGCAGATTTAGTAATTGCAAAAGGTCAAGCGTACTTGGAATTTTTTAGGGATTATAATTTTCATAATGTTTTTAACATATTACGGGTTAAATCAGTTATGGAAATTGAAAGTTTAGATGAACGACTGGTATTAAATGATAATGTTGTATTGAGTTCAGAAAGATATGCGGGAAATGGATTAGATTATAATTGGGAGGGATGGTAATGATGAAACATGATGACTCGAGAATTGATGAGATACTAAGAAATAATTTATCTAATTTTAGAAATGAACTAAATTTATTTGATGCTTATTTGCCTTTAATAAAACAATCTGGATTTATGATTGC
>CAYJUR010000064.1:0-6548 GCA_964373405.1 uncultured Methanosarcinales archaeon
GTTACAATGACTAAGTCATTGGAACTCCTGAAAAACAAAGTTTTTCATGAGAACTTCCAAAAAGCGTAGCTTTTTGTAAGAATGAAGTTAGAAATGAAAGATAATTTTTTAAATATGTGACATCAAATTTCCAATACTAAATAACTTTTCTACTCTGCTAACATCCATCTACCTATCAACAATCCCAACAATAATCCAACAAGTAAGACAACAAAAGGATTTGTTATTGCATTTCCCCAATTTAGGGCATTTTTGTATTCCTTGTATTGCAAACCATTAAAATAAATATCTAAATTAGAAAGTTCTAATGCATATTCTGCATATGTCAAAGCTGCTCCTGGATCATCTTTAATTAAATTTTCTCCATACTCATAATATGAATACGCCAGAATTGGAAAACTATCTTGTGAAACAATTTCTTTTTTTGCAGCATCCAATTTATTAGAAATAATTGTATCTATTCGTTCATTACTAACACCCATAACACTCAACAAAACATTAGCCTCAGATTTCGCTAAAGACGCCTTAAACAAACATATGTCATATTTCTCTTGTATCGCTTTTTTTCTAGCAGACTCAAAATCTATTTCAAAATCTTTATCGTAAATTGCAGTAACATACTCCACTCTTTCTTTGGCTTCATCTAACTTTTTTTCGCAAGCCAATTTAAGATCTTGTTTAGAAATTTTATCAATAACATCATCTTCAAAAAAATTGCTCCATGCAACTGCTGAATTCAATCTCTCTTTTGCAAAAGCTAACGTATGCCTAGCGTTTATTCCATCTGTATTATTTTGAAGGCTTGAATTAAATTGTTTTAACGCGTCTTTAACTAGAATATTTTTCTCATCCATTCTTTCATTCACTATTAGTGCGGTTTGTAAATTTCGTATTGATGCGTCTTTTTGCCCTCCAACTTTTACTGCACTTATTTCTTTAGCTACCTGCAAAAATTCCACATTAGATAATTTTTCATATTGAAGACTTCTTAATTGAACGTTTGCGCCGAAACAATAACTAGCTCTTGTATAATATTCTTTTTTTCCTAATGACAGTTTTGATTTATTTATTAATTGAATCGCAGTTTCATAAAAAGCATTTCCAACATATGATTTATTTTCTAATTCTATAATTATTTCATTTGTATACTCGCATAAAAGATTAGAAACTTCTTCCATCGTTTGTAAATAATTCTCATCAATTTCTATAGAAACGTTTTTTTTAACATATCTTTTACCTTCAAAATAGGATAATGCTTCTTCAATATCACTAACTTCATAAACATCTATTCCTACACTTTTACCATATTCATACAAATCAATCTGTTTTGTTTTAATTTTTTTAGATATATTTTCACCATCAAAAAGGTCTTCAATTAATTTTCTTGCATCGCTTTCATCATTTTGATATCTTGTTCCTGAAGGAATCAAAACAACATTAATGTGATTATCCACAGCACTCTCTATTTTTGCTTTTAATCCCCCAACGGGACCAATTAAACCTCCCGAATTAATTGTTCCGGAAATCGCAATAGTGCTATCTAAATTCAAATCTTTTAATTCTGCAATTGTTATGATTGCAAACACTGAGCCTGCACTTGGACCTCCTATAATTCCTGAATTTGCGTTTATTGTGTAAAGAAAATCCTTTTTGGAACAGTCAATTTTTAGATAATCACAAGCAATATCTTTAGCAAATCTTGCAGATATTTGTGTATCTAGCTTAGTTAATGGATGAGTAGCTACAAATACATCTCCTTTTCCATCAACAATTTTCAAATTTAATGTTGCAATACTTCCTTTTTCTTCAAATCCCTCTTCAACAGCCAGTAGAGTCATTTGTTTTTCTGCGTAAATTAGAGGAATTAATAGTATAAATATGAAAGAAATCACATAAAATCTGGACATTTTCATAAATCCTTAAAATTAGTTCTATTTATATATGTTATGCGTTATCTTTTTAAATAACGCTTTTGATTTAAACGTTATGTCGTATGAATTGATATTGTGTGAGAAACCTTCAGCCATGGTTAAAATAGCAAAGGCACTTGCCACAGGAAAAGCGATAAAAGAATCTAAAGGCAAAGTTTCTTGGTATTTAATCACAAGAGGAAAGAAAGATATTGTTGTAGCTTCCGCAGTAGGTCATTTATATGGTCTTGCTGAAAAAAACAAAGGAAAATGGGATTATCCTGTATTTGAAGTTGAATGGAAACCTTCTTATGAAGTTTCTAGAGGAGCAAAATTTACTAAACCATATCTTGAAGTTATTGAAAAATTAGCAAAAGATGCTAACGAATTCACAATAGCTACAGATCTTGATATTGAAGGTGAAACTATTGGATTAAATATAATGAGATTTGCTTTTAAGAAAAAAGATGCAAACAGGATGAAATATTCTACATTAACGGATGAAGAATTATGTGATTCTTACGATAACAAACAAAAACATCTCGAATGGGGTTATGCAAAAGCTGGAGAAACAAGACATATTTTAGATTGGTTCTGGGGAATTAATATGTCAAGAGCTCTAACTTTGGCTGTTAAAAAGTCAAGAGGTGGCGGATTTAAACTGTTAACATCTGGCAGAGTTCAAGGTCCAGCATTACGATTAATTGTTGAAAAAGAAAGAGAAATTTCAAAATTTATACCTGATCCATATTGGATGATTCAATTATTCGGGAAAAGAGATAAAGATAATATTGAAGCTTGGCATAAAGAAGATCAAATTTTTGATAAGAAAAGAGCTGATGAAATATTCAATAAAGTAAAGAATGAAAAACAAGCCAAAGTTATAAAAATTGAGAAAACTGAGTTCAAACAAAATCCTCCAGTACCATTCGATTTAACGACATTACAAACAGAGGCACACAAATGTTTAGGAATTGCTCCAAAACAAACAATGTATTTAGCGCAACAGCTTTATACTAATCAGTATATTTCATATCCTCGTACATCGTCACAAAAATTGCCTGCTAAATTAGGTTTCAAAAAAATATTGACTGATTTAAAAAAACAGGATGAATATTCAGAATTGTGTACAGAATTATTAAAAAAGAAAGAATTAATTCCTAACGAAGGAAAGAAAGTGGATGATGCGCACCCTTCAATATTTCCTACAGGAGTTAAGCCGAAAAAGAATTTAAATCCTCAAGAAAAAAGAATGTATGATTTGATTGTAAAAAGATTTTTGTCTGTATTCGGAGAACCTGCTCTTCGTGAGTCTAACAAAATAACATTCGATGTTAAGAATGAAGAATTTTTATTACAGGGAACAAGAACAGTTAAAGAAAATTGGCACAAATTTTATCATCCGTATATAAAATTGACTGATGTTGAATTGCCGGGTTTTAAGCAAGGCGAAGTTATTATAGTGAATAAAATAAATAAATTAGACAAAGAAACAACTCCTCCTAAAAGATATACTGAATCTTCAATTGTTAGAGCGTTGGAAAAGGAGAATTTGGGAACTAAAGCTACTCGTGCATCAATAGTTGATACATTATTTCAGAGAGGTTATGTTAAAGGTAAAAGTATTGAAGCTACAGAATTAGGTACTAAAACAATTGAGACTTTAGAAAAACATTGTCCATCTATTTTAGATGCTGCAATGACAAGGCACTTCGAAGATGAGATGGAGGATATAAGACATGATAAAAAGAAAGAAGAAGATGTTATTAGTGAAGCTCGATCTACTGTAAAAAAGATTTCTGAAGAATTCAAAAGCAAAGAACTTGAGATTGGAAATGCGTTATCTGTGGCTGAAACAGAGAGTTTCAAAACTGCAAATTTACTTGGTAAATGTCCTAATTGTAAAGGCAATTTAATGATTAAAAAATCTAAGTTTGGGAAATTTGTTGGTTGTAGTTCATATCCTGATTGTAAGACGACATACGGTTTACCTCCTCAAGGAGATATAAGACCTACTGACAATCCTTGTCCAGAATGTGGTTTCCCTGTTGTTTTAGTAAGACCTTTAAGAAAAAGAGAAGAAAACATTTGTATAAATCCAAAATGCATAACTTGGACACAAGATTACAAAGACAAAAAGAGAAAAGAGAAAGATGATATGAAGGAAGAAGTTGATGAAAGTGATGAGGATTAGTAAGATGAAATATTAAATTTCAAAATCAGATTTCATTTTTAACTTATTTTATTCAGGGCTACGCCTTAGATGAATTTCAAGAAAGCTTTATAAAAAGCTGAATATCAAAGATTTGTATGAAACTGTTTGTGTTATAGATACAGGAACAAATATAACACATTTTAGAATTAATATTGGATGAAATATGAAACAAATCATTGAACAAGTAAGTCAAAAATTAAAGGAGATTTCTAATTTAGATTCGCACAAACTTTCTCTTAATTCTTTGTACGAAACCATTCCATTTAATATGAGAAATTTTATTGAGATTTCTAAAGAAATAAAAGAAGGAATAAAAATAGGATTTGTTGATGGGGGAAATTCAATTATTTCTGAATCTTCAAATTATTGTTTACAATTTATAAGAGTTTATGGATGCGTTTTTAAACGTCAGAAATCCACTAGTCTGCAGACTAATTTTAATGACTTGGAGAGTGGATTTCTGAGCGTGCTCAATGATGGAGAGATGAACAAAGCCAATAGTCCATCATTGACAGATAATAAGAAAATAAATGAAACAAAATCTGAATTTTTCACTTTAACACATTTAGAAAATAAATCTGGAAAATTGTTCTTTAAAACCGCTATATATCCGTTACATTCTTCAAATTCCACAATTCTTCCATTTGAAGAAGATTTATTTTTCAATCCTGATGATGAAACTTTGAAGCAAGGAATCTCAAATGGAGAAGTTTCACAAATTGGAGGAATTGCAAGACGATATGCAGAATTGTGTTTAGCAAATTTTCTTACTAAATTTTTGGATGAAAAAGATGTTCTAATATTAGATGGAAATTTGCAACCCAAGTATACAAATGAAGAAAAATATTTGTTATCGTTAAGAACGAATTCTGAAGATAAAAAGATTTCAGTTTTAGGTTTTTCAAAAACATCTAATCTTTATACTGATTCTGGAGATAATGGATTAACATATCTTTCTAGAATTTCGCCATTCAAAGCATGGATTTATGTAAATTCAGCGAGACCAATTAAAAAAAGTCCTTATTTGTTCATCGCAAAACTCCACCAAAATTCAAACCCCTTCAAAATCGAAAGCTTTGATGACAATTATGAATCAATAAATAAAATCTCATCATACTGCAAAGATCCAATATTTCAAGGATATCCCTATGGCTTGATTTTGGCTGACAAATATGCACGTGTTTCGAATTCAGAAAAATTGTATTTAAAGACTTTTATTAAAACTAATTTGAAGTCATATGAAGCATCAAAAAATGCACATGAAATTCTAGATAAGATTTCTTTTTAGAAGTATGAAAAACAGAAACATATATAAAATAGAATTCTTACTTTTTATTCATGGAAACAGTTTTCTTACAGATGAGCCTGATTCTACTCATAGTATTAGGAGTTTCATTTGTGATGAGAATTCTAAAACAGCCATTAATTGTGGGATACATTTTTTCTGGAATAATTGTTGGACCTTTGTTACTCAACCTTATGCCAAAATCAGATACTCTCACTGTTTTCTCTGAATTAGGACTTGCCTTCCTTTTATTTATTGTAGGAATCCATTTAAATCCAAAAGTAATAAAAGAAGTTGGTAAGATTTCATTAATTACTGGAATCGGGCAAGTTATTTTTACCGCAATATTGGGATACTTTATAGGGATCTATTCAGGATTTAATATTATAACTTCAATATATATTGCAGTCGCTCTAACATTTTCATCAACAATAATAATTATGAAACTTCTATCAGATAAAGACGAACTTGAAAAACTCCATGGAAAAATATCAATAGGTTTTCTTTTAGTTCAAGATTTAATCGCAATCATATTGCTAATGGTAATTTCTTCATTCTCTTCAGATGGTGGCAGTACCAATCAAATAGTCTCTACATTTTTAATCGGCAGTACATTGATTGCACTACTAATACCATTTGGATATTATATACTTCCAAAAATGAACACTTTTCTTTCAAAATCGCAAGAATTTTTATTTATTTTCTCAATTGCATGGGGTCTTGGCTTTGCTGCTCTTTTTTCATACATAGGATTTTCAATAGAAATTGGAGCATTAATTGCAGGAATTTCTCTTTCAATGACTTCGTACAGCCACAACATTAGCTCTAAACTAAAATCGTTAAGAGATTTTTTCATAATATCATTCTTTATATTGCTTGGAAGCCAAATTGTTTTTTCAGAAATTAAAAATTTAATATGGCCAGCAATAATATTTTCAATATATATATTGATAGGAAATCCATTAATAATGATGATTTTGATGGGAATTTTTGGTTACAGCAAAAAGACGAGCTTTATGACAGGGCTTATAGTTGCCCAAATAAGCGAATTTTCATTAATATTGATTGCATTAGGAGTAAAGGTTGGTCACATATCTAATGAAATTCTATCATTCGTAACTGTTATAGGTTTGATTAC
>CAYJUR010000065.1:0-6492 GCA_964373405.1 uncultured Methanosarcinales archaeon
TTTGATTGTAAACGAAGCGTAGCCACCACATAAACACATTTTAGTTGACTTTACCAAATATAGAAAGATTTATTAACAATAGATAACATACTAATAAAAATCATAGGTGACAAGATGAAAATAAATTACATTTTAACTTTGTTTGTTGCATTCGTAGCCTTTTCAATGATTATGGCGTATGTAGAGAAAAGCAATTCTATTGGAGAGGCAACAGCCGTACTGTCAGTGACACCAGTCAGAACTGCCGTGGTATCAAGTTCGCCAATTCCTCCATCTGCCTTATTTGCATTTAACGGAACTAACGGAACAAATAGTACATCAGTAAGAATAAAACCTGGAGCAAGAGCATTAGGGCAACCAATACGCTTTGGTACGTCTTTGAATTGTACTGACACTGACGGAGGCAATGTTCCTGCAATAAGAGGAACTGTAAGAAGTGCTGGGACGCCTCTAACAGACTACTGTCATTCAGGCGGAGGACAAATGTATGAATATTATTGCCAAAGTGCATCAAACGGAACAATTAGTTTCTACCAAATTTATAGACAGAATTACTTCTGCCCAACAGCATGTGGAAGAACTCCATATTGTTATTAATTTTTAATTTATTCTTTTTATCTCCACGGAAATTCCATCCTTATTTAATCTATGATATTGAGAACACATTAAAAAAGGAATATTTTCTTTCTTCAAATACTCTTCTACCTTTTTCTTCTGACTCTCATTTCCAAATTTCACAAAAACATTTATTCCATTTTCAGAATAAACAATTTCACTATCCTTAACCTTCAAATTATTCTTTAACTCTTTCACAACTTTCCTTTTCACATCTTCATACATTATATACTTCTCATCTAATTTCTCCAATTTTTTCAACAACTCCTTTTCAATATCTGAAACCTTAAAACATTCAAACAAATCTTTAAGAGACGAATAAATCTTCTCATTATTTGTCGCAAAAAACCCACCATATCCAAGACATATTGGTTTATTATTTCCAAAACTGCAAACAACAATATCTGCATCAAACTTTTTTATATAATCTTTACCAATCGAACCAGAAATATCTAATATTAAAAAATCCGTTTTTGCTCGAATCAATTTCGCATTTTTCTCATTCGAAGTTATGTAACCTGCTGGCTCACATAAAATTAAAGGAGATTTTGAAAGTTTTTCAACCTTAATCACACCATCTTGAGTTTCAACTTCAATAATCTTTAAGCCAACAATTTTAGGAATAGTTTTGTATGTTTTCCAACCTCCTTCATTTTGGATTTGAACCTCCTTATAATTAAACGATTTTAAATAACTCATTGCACATAAAATCGCAGAATTACACCTAGGCAAAATCTTAACATATTTGCCGCCTGTTAGTTCAGATAGTTTTTGCGTAGATTTGTTCATCCCTTCCTCAACTTACATACAAAAAAGCCTTCTGTATCATTATCTTGAGGCCATATTCTAATACAATCTTTAATTTGCGAATTATATTTTTTATTTTTATATTCCATAACCGCTGGAGACGTTTTCAACCCACTTAATGAAATTTTCTCAACTTTCAAATCTTTGTATTTCTCTAACATATAATCAATCACTTCTTCATCTTCTTCTGGTTCTAATGTACATGTAGAATAAACCATTTCTCCGCCACTTTTTAACAATCTATACGCATTATCAATTAATTGTTTTTGTACATATTGCATTTTTTTCGCGTAATTTTCGTTCCACATTAAAATTGTTTTTGCACTTTTTCTAATTGTTCCAGTTCCAGAACAAGGAGCATCAACTAATATTTTGTCAAACATAATATTTTTCATATGCTGACCTCTACCAATCGAAATTAAAATATTTGTAACCCCGCATCTTTGAACATTTAATCCTAAAGGAGAAAGTCTTGCTCCTGACAAATCGTTTGCCACAATTACTCCCTCATTTTTCATCATTTGTGCCATTTGAGTTGTCTTACTTCCGGGAGATGCACACATATCCAATACTATGTCACTAGGTTTAGGATTGAGAACTAAAGAAGGAATCATTGATGCCGCTTCTTGAATATATACATATCCTAAAACATGTTCTTTCAAATTTCCAACATCCCATCTTTTTTCTTCAGCTTTATGCTCTATCCAAAACGCATCTTTATTCCAAGGAACAGGATCTAATTTCCAATCTTTTTCTAAACGCCTTTTTAAATCCGCAGTAGAAATCTTTAAAGTATTCACTCTTATACATTTTCTTAAATAAGCTGATGAGTATCTCTTAAATTCGTCCCAATCAGTCAGCTTAGAATATTTTTCTATAAATTTCTCTTTATAGACTATCTTTTCTGAGTTTGTCCACATATCTAATTTGTGCATAACACTATATTTAAAGAAGGTGTTTATATAGGTTATTGATTCAAATGGGCTCTATTTTAAAGGGAGTAATTTTAGTAAACACATAATAACTAACTTATTATATAACTTGCATTTTTAATACTATTACAAGCTTACTTTTTAACTCACAAAAATCTGTTGATTTTTGGGAGTTCCAAAGATTTCATCTTTGTAACTTTTGGATATGAAAGCTAGAAATGAAATTAATAAATGAATATTGAAAGAAAGCAGTTGCAGAAAACTAATTTCGATTTTCATAGGATAACAATTACAAAAATAAGAAAAATATATAAACTCATAATTACATGTGATTTATTATGAACAAATATGGAAAGATTGATTTAATAACTTTGGCCATGTGGATTATTTTGTTTCTATTAATAATTTGGTTCATAATAAAGGTGTCTAATGGTTGATAATAAAATAATGATGCCACTTTTATATTGGCTTTTATTCTTGTTTTTAGTCTATTTGATTTATGAGCTGATACGCAAGTTATTAGGAGGAAGCTTAACTTTTGAATCTTTGGTTATAGGTCTGTTGATAGCAAATTTAGGGTACTCTTTTTATATAAAAGATGCCATAAGTAAAGTTGATATGAAAATATCTAAAGCATATTAGTTGGCACAAAGGAAGAGAAAATAGCAAAAAATAATTTTAATATAATCTTTCAGAAATTCCATTCACAAACTTTATAAACAAAGATTTATCTTATTCATATATGGATGACGAATTTGATGTTAGAAAAGATTTGAAAAAAGGTACTTTTGCTTCAGATACAAATGATGAAATTGTTAAAACAATAAATCCTGATGATAAGTCCATAGAATCAAGCTGGAAACCAATTTATTCATACATATTAATAGGAATTATTTTAATCGCATTTTTATGGTTCGGCTTTAACAAATTTTCAGAGCAAAGAGAATTTTCTAAACTTGAACAAACGGATGAAAATTTGGATATCAAAACCGAGAATTATTATCTCTACAAAAATTTCGAATTCACATATGATCCAAACTTTAACTTATACACAACAAAAGTATTTAATCCTTCAAAAGGACAAGAGATTTACGTAAGACTGCATTACGGTCCAAGAGAATTATTAGATGTACCAATAAATCACGGAGTAAATAATTTTCTAAAATATTCGTTAGCATACAAACCTTCCCAAGAAGCAATTCCAAATAATCAATTCATTGGAGGCACATATATATTATACAATCCTGAAAATGATGACGCAAATCAGGCAAGAACATATGACGAATTAAGAAGGAATCTTGAACTTGCTATGGAAATTTATGTAAACCCTGCAGTAACTTCTGTATTAGTAGACAGACCAGAATTCCCAATCAAAGATTGCTCTAAAACAAAAGAACCAATAATTGAATTAAAATATGAAGGCAAAACAGACATTAGTTATCCCTCAGTAAATTGTATCGTTGTTTCTGGCGAAGGAGATGAATTATTGAGAGCTGTAGACAGATTATTATTAAATTTCTATGGGATAATGAGTTAAATGGTTTATTTAAGTTGAGTTAGAAAATCAAAACCAGATTTCCACTCCGATACATTAATTCAGGACATACGTTTAAATATATTTTAAAAAATAGTTAGACTAAGTCCTAGGAAAATGTATTTAGGAAGTTACAAAAACGAAGTTTTTGGAACTCTGAAAAAGTTTAGCTTTTTCCGAGAAAGGATATTTTTAGTCACAAAATTTTCAATTCAGTTTCAACAAACTTTATATACTTCAAAACAAATAACTCATTTATGGGGATTTTGGATTTCACAAGGGATTCTTTATTTGCTAGTTCTAATATTCCTACATTTCTCTTCGAATTTTTAGATGTAATTATTATGTCCTTAGCTTTAGGATATATTTTTCAGGAGTATTTTAAGCCTTATCACAGAGAAAAATCACAAAATTACGATCCTTTGTCAAATTTCAAAAATAAAACCAATTTTAAAAACAAAATTGGAACAAGTCTAAAATACTCAATTATTGCAGTCGCACCAGCAATCGTTTTGCACGAATTAACACATAAATTTGTTGGTCTCAGTTTTGGTGTCCCATCAACATTTTATGCATCATACGGATTCTTAATTATAGGAATTATTCTTAAATTAGTAGGAAGTCCATTTTTATTTTTCGTTCCAGGCTTTGTTTCACACCCATCAACTACTCCTTTCATTTCTTCTATAATTGCTGTTTCAGGACCTTTAACTAATTTGTTGCTTTGGGGAATCGCAATAGTTCTAATTAAGAACAACAAATATTTCAAATTCTCAGAAAAAACGTTAATGATACTCGGCTTTATGAGGAAAATCAACATCTTTTTATTCTTGTTCAATATGATACCATTACCGCCATTTGATGGCTATCAGTTTTTTGCTGGCGTTTTTCAAACGTTTTTTTAAATAATTATTCATATCTTGAAGTGAATTTTTGTGAATCTTAAAGTTAGCTTTTGTTTTAACTCCATTCTTTGATACATTCTCAAATTCAGTCAGAACTTGAATTATGGAATGATGTTATATTTGCGTCTTAAATTGTGTGATAGAATGAAGCTATAATTTTGAATATTCAATTATAAGTTAGCTTCAGATTAGTGAATACATCCTTTTTTGAAGAAGCTTTTTAAACAATCATTCAAATTTATAATAAAATGTCCAAAGTATTTTTTGAAACACATGGATGCAGCACAAATCAGGCAGAAGAAGAAGTAATGGCAGGTCTATTAAAAAAAGAAGGACATGAAATAGTTAAGTCACAAGATGATGCCGATTTAATAATTCTAAATATGTGTTCTGTTAAAGGTTTGACTGTAACAAAAAAAGCCATAAACGAAATTAACGAACATATAGAACAAAATCCGCATAAAAAAATGATTCTTGCAGGATGCATTCCAAGAGATGAATACAAAGAATTAAGAGAAATTTTGCCAAACGCTTCTTTCTTACATACTGATAATATGATACAAATATCTGAAGTTGCGAATGAAACACTAAACAATAATATTGTAGATTTGATGACACCAAATAAAGGAATAAAAATAGGATTTTCAAGAGTTAGAAAAAATCCGTATGTTGCAATTGTTCCTATTAATGAAGGATGCGAAGATTCGTGCACATATTGTTCAACAAAAAGAATTAAAGGAAAAACTATTTCATATCCTATGAGAACCATTACAAAAGAAATTGAAGATGCTGTTGATGAAGGCTGCAAAGAAATATGGATAACTTCTCAAGACACTTGTGCATATGGTTTAGATCAACAGGAAAAATCAATGCTTCCAGAATTGTTAAAAATGATTTTAAGTTTGGATAAACAATTTATGATTAGAGTTGGTATGTTGAATCCTTCCAATCTTTTGCCTGTGCTTGATGAGTTTCTGGAAGTTATGGAAGACAAAAGAATGTATAAATTCCTTCATATTCCAATTCAAGCGGGGGATAACAAAGTGTTAGAAGCAATGAAAAGACGATACAAAAAAGAAGATATTGAATTAATAGTAAGCATGTTTAAACAAAAATTTTCGTATGGAACAATTTCCACAGACATTATTGTTGGATTTCCGGGAGAAACGGAAGAACAATTTGAAAATACTATGGATTTGGTAAGAAAAATTAAATTTGAAACAATCAATATTTCAAGATATCAAGATAGAACAGGAACAATGAGTTGGAGAATGGATAAAACTATTAAATTAGGAGACAACATAAAAAGTGACAGATCTAATTTATTAACAGACACAAACAGAAAAATTTCTTTTATGAACAATGAATCTTGGATTGGATGGGAAGGTCCAATATTAATTACAGAAAAAAAGAAAGATTTAGTTGGCAGAAATTTCGCATATAAATTAATAGTTCTAAAAAAACCAGAAAATATGTCTGAAACAGAATACGATTCTTTGTTAGGCAAAGTTGTAAAAGTCAAAATTGTTAAAGCCGATACTTTTTATTGTATTGGAGAATTACAAGCTGAAAAATAGAGATTTTAGAATTGTCAAAGACAGCAGGGATCACCGGTCGGTAGACGGGTAGCATGGTTTTAGTTATAAAAACAAAGTTTTTGGTTACAATGACTCCATCATTGGAACTCCCAAAAATTTTG
>CAYJUR010000066.1:0-6454 GCA_964373405.1 uncultured Methanosarcinales archaeon
ATTTCTTTCAGCTTTAACAATTTTAATATTTGGAATATTTGGCGCTTCAATTTTTTCAATCTTGAATTGCCTGTATTCAGATTGAACTTTTGAAAAATTTTGATAATCAAAGTCACACAAAAGATTTACAACCTTTCCATCTTTTCCAGCTCTAGCTGTTCTTCCAATTCTGTGTTTGTAATCTCTTGCATCGTTTGGAATATCATAATTATAAATATGTGAAACGTTTTCTATGTGTAAACCACGAGCAGCAACGTCAGTACATACTAATACATCAAATTTTGCCCCATGAAACATTTCCATTGTTTTTGTTCTTTTGTTTTGCGAAAATCCACCATGAATCGCAGTTGCTTTAATTCTATTAGCATTTAAATTTGTCTCAACAAAATCTGCTGTTCTTCTGCTATTACAAAAAACCATAACCAATCCAGAATTTTCTTGTGACAATAAGTGGCAAAGTAATCCAATTTTTACATTTCTTGGAACATCGTAATAAACTTGTTTCAACTTTGATGGGTCAATATCAGTTTTTGCAGAAACAACTATAGGATGATGCATATATCTAGCTGTTAAAGATTTTATTTTTCCAGATATTGTAGCTGAAAAAAATAATGTCTGTCTTTCTCTAGGACACAATCTTATAATCTCATTTATATCATCAATAAAACCCATATCAAACATTCTATCGACTTCGTCCAAAACTAAAATTTTAATTTGGTTTAGATTCATAGTTCGTCTGTTTAAATGATCCAATAATCTTCCTGGAGTTGCAACAACAACTTCTGCTGTTTTCAAATTATGAATTTGCTCGCCCATAGAAACTCCGCCATATATAGACATAATTTTCAATTCTCTTGTCAATAATGCAATTGCTTCTCTTACTTGTTCTGCTAATTCTCTTGTCGGTGTTAATACTAATGCCTGAACTCCTACTTTGGGTTTTACTTTCTCTAAAATTCCAACAGCGAATGCGAATGTTTTTCCTGAACCTGTAGCAGATTCTCCAATTACATCTTTTCCTTCTAATATTGCAGGGATAGATTTTTCCTGAATTTGTGTTGGCTCTGTATAACCCATTTTACTAATTACTTGTAATATATTATTTTTTATTCCTAATTCTTCAAATTTCATTTTTTTACCTCTAGCAATCCATATAAGAAAAAGCGAAATGGTCATGTAATGAGCAAATGCTCTCTCCGAAACTTTATGCTTGTTATTTGTTATTTATGAGAGGTTGGTTATAAAGGTTGTGTATTTGCATCAGGCATAAATGAATTCTCTAATCCAAGAAATCCTTATTCTTAATCTTTTCTGGAAGATATTTTTCTGAAATAAATGAAATACCTCTAGCACTTAATGCCTGAATTTCTGCCTTTGCTTTTAATTCCCTCATCTTTTTGAATTGCCTTTGCCATGGCTTGTTATCCTTAAACCACTCATATTCAGAAATTTGCTTTAATCTAGCTATGTCTGTTTCTTTTACTTTAATCAAATGTTTTTGCAAACCATATTTCTCAATATCATCTACAGTTATCCCTAAAAATTTAACACCAGGAATTGCTGAATCTCCAGCCATGTGCGCAAGAGCAATAGAACCATACTTTAAAACTGAATAGATGTAGACTCCCCACGAATCTAAATCCGTTAAAACGTATATTGGAAGATGGTGTTCTTTATGCAATCTCTGCAACAATCTTCTAATCCCACGCGTAGTCTGCCCTTTTGATGCCATTATTATACAATCATGTTTTTGCCAAAATCTATCTTCATGTAATCTTTCCCACACAGCTTCCTTCTCCATGTATATAATAAATTTAGCACTAACCTTTTTGAAAACAATATCTTCAACGTTAGAGGGAATAGCCCATCCGCCCGAACCTAATTTACCCCAATTTACTGTATCTCCTTGATCTTCAATTGTAACATCTCCAACAACAAAACCATTTTTACCTGCGTTAATGTGTAATTGTTCCCTAGTGTATCCTGTTAATAATTCTAAATCTTCAATTGCTTTATCTGATTCTGGCTGATCGTCAACAATATTAATATCCGTTCCCTTAATTGTTCTCTTTGCTTGATAAAATACGTCTCTCAAGTTTGCGTGTTTTCCTGTATCTAATAATTGTATTTTTGCAATTTTTGCAACTTCTAACGTTTGTACGAATTTTCTTACGTGAGAAGAATTAAAAAAATATCTCTCAGATGTTTTATTTCCCATAACTAAAGTTCTTTTCTTAGTATCAAATGAAACGTTAGATAATGCTCTTATAGGAATATCAAAATTAGGATTACCCCCCTTCTTTAAATTCTTAACCAAATTTTCGGCTACTGCAACAATAGCTTTTGCTGGCTTACTACCTTCATAAGATTTTTTTTCTGTCATTTTATTCTTCTTCCTCTTCTTCATCTTTTAAAGTAATCCTATATTTTTTATCATCTTCATCTTCGTCTTCATGTTCAACAACCATTTCTTGAGTTCTTTGTATAAATTCTTTTTGCTCTTCCATTAAAATAGACAATTGTTTTTCTAACAATTCTTTCTTTTCTCCTGTTAAAACACTTAAATTTTCAGCAACCTCCGGAATATAAGATTCGAAAAGATTTAATTTTTCTTGAGTGTCTTTAGCTCTCTTTTTTCTGTTAACATACGTTCCTAATTTTCGTCCTGCATCTTGTAACGCTAATTTCATTTCTTTAATAATTTCTTCATAATGAGCAATAGCTTCTTTTGCTTCGGACGTAAATGGTGCCCAAACTGATGCAATATGAATTAATATAACTAATGGCCCTTGAGGTAATTGCCCCTTCGTTTGGTTAAAACCATAACTTCTCCAAGCAGTTTGAGTAATCGCTTTATATGATGCACACGCTCCTTGTTGAAATTGTAAAGGAACTCTGTTTGCAAATCTTAATATTTTTGCTGAATCATCAGCAGATAATTCTCCCCCATAAGCTAATGCACATTCAATAACAAATGGGTTACCTCTGTAAACTTGAGGAGATCTTGTAACTGCAACATAATATTCTGCTGGAATTTCTTTTCTCAAACCTTTTTCTAAAAGATCTTCCCCAATCGGAAAAATACAATCGGTTGGCGGAGCCATTATTTTTGTTTTCTTAATAGCATTCATTATTTTTTCTGCATGATGTCTGTCTAAGTCAGAAATTTTTGTATTTGGCGCAACACCTGAACCTTCACAGATCTCCTTAGCAACTCCCGGTGAAACTCTTGAAAAATCATTTTGCAAAAATTGATTTAATGTTTTTGCTGTTGTTGTACTCATCATTTTAAACAAAGTTCCAAGTTCTAAACCATATGGATGAGGCTTTATTGGTTTTGGAGATGGTGGAAGTTTATCGATTACTCTTGTAAGTATCATTTGTTCTGCTTTTGGATTTGTATAAATAATTGTGCAATGAGGATTTACAATTGCAGTTTGTTTAATATATTCATCTACACCTTGAGTTCCTTTTTGAAATGAAGCTTCCAAATCTAATTCAATTCTTGTTCCATGTTCAACATTCCAATTAACTTCTTTTTCATTAGATATTTCTGGTTTGTTTGTAGCAGTATTAATATGCAGTTCCATGTAATGCGCCGGATGTTTTGGAGAAATTTTTGATGTGATTTTTATTGGTTTTCCTGTTGTTAACTGACCATACATAGCTGCTGCTGAAATCCCTATACCTTGCTGACCGCGCTGTTGTTTTAGTGTGTGGAATTTAGAACCATACAATAACTTTGCAAAAATATTTGGAATCTGAGCTTTCACAATTCCGGGACCATTATCTTCTACTACGACTCTAAATCTGTCTTCAGACATTTCAATAATTTCAACATGAAGTTCAGGAAGAATTCTTGCTTCTTCGCAAGCGTCTAATGAATTATCAACAGCTTCTTTTATTGTTGTCAAAAGAGCTTTCTTTTTATTATCGAAACCTAATAAGTGTCTATTTTTTTCAAAGAATTCTGCAACAGAAATTTCTCTCTGCTTCTTTGCCATTTCTTCAGCTGGAACTACATCAGTTTTTAGTTTTGATTGACTTTCTTTTGTCATTAAAATTCCCTTATTGTTTTTCTTTTTCTTTCTAACCATTTGTATACACTAGAGTGAGGTTTTCCTTCCAAAAGCCATACCACAGCCTGCTTTGTACTTATTGTTGTTTCAGGTTGTCCTATGATAGAAATAGTTTTTCCATAGACTGAAATATGTGTTTCAGTCAAATCTTCTATCACCTTTCTTGACTTTCCTTCTGCACCAATAACTCTTCCTTTTAATCTTAATACTCCTTTTTTTGAATTTGTAAAATCTTTAATGTTTATTATTTCAAAAACATAATCTCCTTTTAATAATAAAAATGCTATATTTGGATTAAAACCACGTCCAATTGCTACAACAACTTCTTTAGCATCGAATATATTTAATCCGTCATCGCCTTGAATCAAAACATCTCCGTTTTCTGAATCTATATCTAGCTTAGTCTGAGTTTTTTCTTCAAGACGTTTTTTTATATCACCATCCTTACCTATAAGGACAGCTACTCTTTCATGAGGAATTTTTACCTCATGACTAAACTCGGAGGTCATTATGTTTCTAGATTTAACGAAGGTGTTTTTAAAGGTTGTGTTTAGTTAACAATCTCCTTTCTAAATCTTTCTTCGTCAGTATCAATTCCCATTCGCCTAAAATAATTTGATATGTTTTTAATATCTCTATCAAATATTTCTCTTGATGCAGGAGCAAAAGAAGGAGTTCCATGGGATAAATCAATTAAAACAAATTTCTCATCATTGTTTAAAATATTATATTCAGATAAATCTCCATGCACTAACTCTGCTTTGTACATTTTTTTCATATCTTTTTTCACTGATTTGAAACATTTTTCTGTATCTTTAGGAGGTTTGTCTTTTAAAATGGGAGCTGGAGATTCTAAACTATCTCCAATATAATCCATAAATAAAACAATGTTTTCAAAAGCAATTGGCTTAGGAACATTTACTCTTGCTTCCCTTGCCTTTAACAAATTTCTAAACTCTCTTTTAGTCCATTCAAAAATAATTTTTCTTCTATTATGTTTTATCCCTCTAAATCTAGGATCACCTGCAATATATTTGTACATTCTATTAAAATCAGCAGTTTCTAACCTGTAAATTTTTATACAAACAAGTTCCTTACCTTTCTCAGCCGAAAACACGTTTGCTTCTTTGCCTACAGCAATTTTTGATTTTAGACCATCAAAATGGCCCTCTGAAGATAGTTTTTGAAGAGTTCTAAGAGTAAATTGATCAAATACGTTTTCTTCTGTTTTCCAGATTTCTTTCTTCATACATAATAATTAGAACGATTTGTTTAAAATACTTATGGTAAATCCAAGTTAAAATCAGATTACTTCTTAACTTACTTTTCAGAAGCAAATATAACTTATTTCTTCTATAATTAAAGTTATGAATGATTTTAAGATTGTATCGAAAAATGGCGCTAAAATGAAATTGATTTTTTAATTTTACTAACATCTCCTTCACAACTCCTAACAAAAATCTCCAATACACAAACTTTATATACATCCCTCTCTTCTGATAAGTTAGTAAAATCATAATTACAAAATTAATACCATCAATAGCTGATGGAAATCATAATTATTCACTCACAATTTTGTGCTTACTAGGGGGTTTGTTTAATATAGATTTCTATCAGTCAATGAGGAGGACTGAAATATGGGTAAAATTAGTTTAATATCTGCTAAATACATAGTGCATGCTTCTATAGAAATTAAAGGTGCTGTTGATAAACCAGATGTTATTGGTGCTATTTTTGGGCAGACTGAAGGTTTGTTAGGTTCAGATTTAGAGCTTAGGGAACTTCAAAGATCAGGAAGAATTGGAAGAATTGAAGTTAATGTTACTACATCTGGCGGAATTACAAAAGGTTCAATCATAATTCCATCAAGCTTAGATAAAGCTGAAACATCCATAGTTGGAGCCGCTTTAGAAATAATACAAAGAATTGGTCCATGTGAATCAAAAATTAAAGTAGAAAAAATCGAGGACGTAAGGATTTCTAAAAGAGGATTTGTTCTTGGAAGAGCTAAAGAATTGTTAAAACACTTACAAGTAGAAGTTCTACCGCAATCTCCAGAATTGGCTGACGAATTTGCTGAATCTGTGAGAGTATTAGAAATTCAGGAATTTGGTGCTGACAGGCTACCTGCAGGTCCTGGAGTTAATGAAAGCGAAGAAGTTATTGTTGTTGAAGGAAGAGCAGATGTTCTTACTTTATTAAAACACGGAATTACGAATGTTATTGGAATAAACGGAACTTCAGTTCCAAATACAATAAAGGATTTAAGCAGAAAGAAAGTAGTTACCGCATTTGTTGATGGAGACAGGGGAGGAGAATTAATTATAAAAGAACTTGTTTCAACTTGTGAACTGGATTTTTACACACAAGCTCCT
>CAYJUR010000067.1:0-6279 GCA_964373405.1 uncultured Methanosarcinales archaeon
ACAGAGATAAATATTAAAAACATTAAAATAAATAGTAAATATATTTTTTTAATTGAAGATGTGGATATTCGGGATTTACATGTCTCAATCTTCTTTAATTTTTTATTGTGTTTGGAAATTAAAGAGTCTTCTCTATAAATTTCCCTGTCAACATTCAAAATTTGTTTTTCAAAAGACTCTTGTTTGACAAAAATTTTATTACTTATAATTGAATTACTTATAATGGAATTAACACTTTTAACTACCGGAGCAACATTTGCAATATCTATTTCTGATTTATTCCAAATCTTGGTTCTCTTATAGCTCAGCATAGTCTTTCTTAAACTTGAGACTAATAAGTATGTAACAATTATTGCTAAAATTAGTACAACAACAATCCATAACCACCACCAAGAATTAGTATTAATGATTTTGCTAATAACCGATTCGGGAACAAATTCACAATCTTTAGATAGTTCAGGTCTGTTTCTTAAAGTTCCGCATTTGTTTGAATCTGTACAACTTCTTGTTTGTTTTCCTTTTGCACAAATTGACCATTCATTACAAGTCCAATTTTCTTTGCAACTGCTTTTTGCTTCATTTTCATATTGTATTACAGCAGTCGTATATCTAGGATCATACCCTGAACCCCCACCGCCAGTTCCCGGAGTAGTAGTTGGAGTAGATTGATTTGACTGACCACTACCTGAGCCAGGACCTGTTGCATTTTTAAAAGCGTACATAGTAAAATTAGAAACATCAAATTCAGCAACTGTTCCTGTTTTAGTTGTTCTAATACATCTAGTTGATGGACAACTTGAAAAACTTTTGTTATTTTTTGGATCAAAGAACGCTGAACCTGTAAAACTAATTCCTGCAAACTGTATGTGTGCAGATGTGTTAAGTCCTTGTTCTATGTCCCCTCTTACAGTTGATAAGTTTGAGGAGATGTTAAGTATATTTATAATTCGTCTTTTTGTTAATGACCATTTCGTTCTATTCGTAAATGTTATATTTCCGTATGTAGTGTTAACGAATGATGCATTTTTAGGAAATATTGTATCAGATATGTTGTTTCTAAATTGGTTTACAACTTTTATTGATGCAATATTATTTGTGAAAGATAGATTATATATGTAATTATTATCAACAGCATTATCACTTTTTGAGCCAACTAAAATTCCTAATCTCGCATTAGTTAAATTAGAATGAGAAATATTATTCTTATTTGAATTCAAAAGTCTTATGCTTACATTACCTTTGTTTATTTTATTTTTTGTTATATTATTTAATGTTGACAAACTAGAAACAGTTATGCCAAATTTAGCTCCAGTAATGTGATTTTTATGGAGTCTATTTCTCTTGCTACTGCTTTGCAGAATTATTCCATTCAAAGTCACATTTGATATATTGTTTGATCTTAATATGTTTAAAGAAACATTTGAACCATCAAGAATTATTCCATTAGTATCTGACAAATTTAGACTTTTAATTTTATTAAATGATACATTGTTTTCTACAGAATTAGAGTCTAGAAATATTCCAACACCATCAATTTGCTTTATGGCAATTGTATTGTTTGCTATTGTTGAATTAACAATTGTTCCATTAAATACTAATCCATTTCCTGTACTTGAATTAATTATATTTCTTGTAATATTTATTCTATGAACAAGTTTTGAAGAAGTTAATGCGATTCCATCAAACGAAGAATTTATTTTGTTAAATCTTAAATTAGATATATTCATGCTATTTACAATTTCGATTGCTTTTGAATTTGATGAGCTAGTGTTGATTTTGTTTCCAGAAATATTGATTTTTTTTCCGTAAACATTTAATCCGTTTGAACTACTTCCATTGGTCTTTATTGTATTATTATAAATATTAATTCTGAATTTTGAATTATCTGCAAAATTTATTCCAAATGTTCCAGATTGATTCACCTTTTGGTTTGGAGTATTTCCTCTTGTTGTTATATTATTATATGTTATATTGACTCGCAAAACTACTCCGTTCAATAAAATACCATCACTTCCATTTTTATATGTATCAATTCTATTTCTCCAAATATGTCCTGAAGAAATATTTGTGCCTTTTCCATTTGCACTTCTGCCAATTACAATTCCTGAACCATTTAATTTTGATGCATTGATTCTATTTCTAGATATATTGAAAATAGTATGATTTCTTAAAATTGAAGATGATGAATTATCAAGTACAATTCCATTATGTACTAATTTTATTGTGTTATTTATGAATGAATGATTTCTATTATTTTTTGTGTTGTTGGATGTAACCATTGCTTTAGATGTTATTCCGTGAGTAAAATTTGATATATAACAATTAATTATACTAATATTTTCAAGTCCACCCTCAATTAAAATTCCTGTTTGAGTATTTGAACCATTAATATCATATCCAGAACAATTTAATCTAACATTGTTTGAAATTACTTTTACACCATAACTTGAACAAGGAATTCCTACTATATTTTGAGTCATTGTATAATTTAATGTTACTGAGTCTCCACATGTCAATGTTGTTCCGTTAACACTATAATTTGAAAACCGATTGACTTCTACACGTCCTTGAGATATTGATGGAGTAAATACTTTATTTTTACAAATACCTGTTGCACAAGTACTACCATTTCTAAAGATAGTCACACCTCCTGTAATAACTGCAAAATTTACATTTCTAAAAGTAAGGTTAGCTTTTGTGTCCAAATCAGGAATAGATTTTGTTGGGATATTGATAAAATTTTTATATATATTTATACTATTTAACGAAATTCCGTCATTCACAGATGCTTGACTAAATCTTATTTTTCCATTAGAATTTACAAGAGTTGTATTTGTAAAATTAATCATAGATCCTGCAGTATTACTTAAGTTTGGCATCATTACAGAATTGTTTAAGTTAACTCTGCTGTTTGTTCCACTAATAACAAGAGCTTTAGATATATTTGAAAAATTGAAATTTTTTATTGTAACATTTATATTACCTTGAAATCCTATAACATTAGCACCCCCAACAGTTGCATTAGCTCGCATATCAATGAAAGTAACATTTTCTGCCTGAGAATTTGCTGTTGTTGCTTCTAAAATTCCAGATGTTGAACCTGTTATTTTAATGGAATTATTATATATAGTCGAGTTTTCGAATGGTGCTAAAGTATCAATAAAATATGCAGCAATTGTAACATTATTATCACGAATAGTTAGATTATGCGCTCCTCCACTAAAAAAGTCAGCTAATGTTCCCGTTCTTGTAATAACTTTGTTGTCTTCAATAAGAGTATGTATATATTTTCCAGATCCACTTAATTCAATCGCAATACCTGTTGTCGTATTTATTATATTTCCTCTAAATGTATTATTTTGTATATTGCCACTAGAGTCAAATCCTTCACCTATTGCAGATATTTTGTTTTTAATAATCCGTAAATTATTTCCGTCTATCTCAATACCATCATTACTTGAATTAATTGTGTTATTTCTAATAGTTACAATACTTGATCCTACATTATTTCCTCTTACTCCTGCACCTGTAGTTCCAGATGAACGAATTGTATTATTTTCAATAACACTTCTTTGAAAATCAGGGTTTCCTAAAATACCAGATGCGCCACCCGTACCTAAAGATGTTATATTATTTTTAAAAACTTTTACATCTTCAAAAGGACCATGTATCCCATAAAATGCTCCCGAAATACTAGACGTAATATTATTTCTAGTAATATTAATAAATCTAAAAGTTGTTACTCCAAGTATCCCGTCATCACTTGTTGAATTTATCCTGTTAAAACTTATTGTTGAATTTTCTCCATTGATTGTTATTGCCTCACTTTTTGCAGATATTTTATTTCTTGTTATGTTCAGTCTTCTTTTGGCTCCGACTATATTTATTCCATCACCTGTAGCGTTAAGATTATTGTTTGATATAGTTATGTTTACTTTTCCTAAATCCAAATCAATTGCATCTGTTTTTGATCTAATTGTATTATTCCAAATTGTGGAATTATCATATGTTCTTAAAGAATAAATTCCGTCATCAGTTGCGTTTATTTCATTTTTGGTGATATTAACAGAATGAAGTCTTACTCCCGCAGCATTTATTTGTATTCCAATGCTTAACGTAGTGATTTTGTTAGAATTAAAAATACTGCGATTTATTGGTATAGGAATATTTATAGCATATGCATTTGTTGTATGAGAAGTATTTAATTTGTTTCCAGTCACATTGATAAAGTTCCCATTAATGTACATGGTAAATGTGTTAGAACCATTCGTTTTTATTGTATTATTTTTTATATTTACTCTATTTTTTACTATGTGGGCAAAATTAATTCCTGAAGCTCCAGTTGAATGCAAACTTGTTGCAGGCGCCGAGCCTTTTGTTGTTATATTGTTGAAAGTTATATTTGCTTTATTCATAAGTCCATTAATTAAAATTCCATCAACACTAGCTGTTTTTACAGAAATATTATTTTTATCAAAAATTCCTATTGTAATATTTGTACCTCTAGAACCAGATGTTGTTCCTAATTCTATTCCTGAACCTGAACCAGAAACAATGCTAATTATATTGTTAGAAATATTTAATCTAGTATGATTGCCCATCTTTGTCGTTGTTGTATTTAGAAACATTATTCCACCTGTTACATTTTTTATTCTATTTCCAAAAAAAGTAAAATTCTGCGAAGTTGCACCTGTAAAAACATTATTATAAAGAATTCCGGCAGTAAAGTTATGTATATCACAATTCCTTACTGTGATGTTCTTTAATCCAGATGTTCCGTCATAGTATATTGAAATTCCAGAATGCACACCTGAACCATTAATATCAAAACGATTACAATTAAGTTCTACATTATCAGCAACTATTTTAAGTCCTATTCCTGAGCAGGGCATACTTGTCAAATGTCCGGTTAAAGTAGTTTTTCCTGATGTACTAATAGTATTTCCGCAGGCCAATATGTCATTTTTCGCATATTTAATATCATCTCCATATCTAAACTCTAGGTAGTGCTTTTCTATAGTCAAAACTTTACTAGTAAATCTTCCCTCGCCTTTACAACTAAAATTTTGACTTACTACACTTATTAATTGAGAACCACTTCTATTCAAATTATAAGGAACTGATTGATTGTTGCATGTCAAGGTTAGAAATTGAAGGTCGTTTATTGTGGTATTGTCATCAGGAATTTCTGTAAAATCTGTAGAATTAATTCCAGTAATTGAAAGATTTGCTGTTCCATTTGTAGTAAATCTAACAGACCAATTTCCATATAAAGAAGGATACGATTGTATAGTAATAATATCAATATATGCGCCAACATATCCACTAAAACTATCAACATAAAAAATAATTTCTGTTTCTGTTTGTTCAAATTCTATGTCAGTGGTTTCCCAATTTCCATTGCACGCAAAAAATTCTTGATCAAAGTCGGAACATCTTAAAATTTTATTAACTTTTTTCCCTTGCAATTTTGGAAGGACGATTCTTGATTTTTCAAATTGTTGTATGCCTTCAACAGAAATTACAGAAGTTGAGAATCTTTCATCTTCAAGTTTATCAATCTTTATTGTTATATCTTTTTCAGACGCGTTAACATCTGCTTTATTAAAACCTAATCCAATTAATTCGATTTCATAATCGTTTTTTACACTTTCGTTTTCGTCAGATTCTTTTGTATAATTTAGATTTATTTTTCCGTCCTCTCTTTGTTCAATTTTTGGCATTCCTAGATTTTGTTGATATTTATTTATTACAAAAATATCTAATTTTTCCAATGAAATTTTTGAACTTTTTTCTGATGAAACAATGTTAAATATTCCTTTTTGATCATTTGTAAAATCATTTGCAATAACTTCTAATTTAGTTTCTCCAATTATTAATGGAGTTAATGTCATTCGGTTTTTTATAATTCTTACATATAAGTCTTTGTTAGGTTTGAAAGAAAAAATCAGATTATCTCCATTTAGATCGTTAAAATAATCTAACAAATCAATTTCAATTTGATTATCTTTTTCAGATTTAATTGTTAAATCATTTTTGATTAGTTTTGGAGGTTTAGGTTCTGTAGATGCCTCATAATTGATTTTGTCTAAAACAAATGTTCCATTTACATCTATAACAAGTTCTATTCTATTCGATAAATTTGTTCCAGAACACGTATCTTGGCAATAATATTTTAGATTTTTAACCATTAGATTTTGGTTTGTTTGAATATTATTTTTTTTTATATTTATTTCTTTATTTATTTCTTTATTTATTTCTTTATTTATTTCTTTATTT
>CAYJUR010000068.1:0-6243 GCA_964373405.1 uncultured Methanosarcinales archaeon
ATTTGTGGCAATAGAATCCAATCAATGGGGCGACAACTTTAAAAACCATTTTGGGTTCGAATTTGAAAAGAAGGTTTCTTGGCTTGGAGATGATAATGATGAATGGGGACTTGCGATTTTATCCAAGCATCTAATATTGTCGGGAGAGTCGTACGTTTTTCCTGCGAATCAAAATAAACATGAAACTCATAAAAGAAGATTACTACGAACATATTTAAGGTTAGAGTCTACATTGATTACAATTGATGCAATTCACCCCGATCCATATTCAGCTCCAGAAGGAAAAATTAGTGGAATTGATGCACTTATAGACTCTACTTTAGGGAGGCACATAATTGTTGGGGATTTTAATTCATTTTCATACTTGGACATTGCGGAGTATCTAAAAATTAGAAGGGAGTTAATTGAATATTATTCAGGAAGAGAACGAGTAAAAGCTTCACAATATACAGCCGAAGAAGTAACAGATATGTTGTTAGAAGCAAAATTCACAAAACATCTAAAACAAAGAGGCTACGCAGATGTTTTTGAAGGAAAAGAGAGATATTCAACAATTCCAACAAAGTTAGTTTGTGCAGAATCAAATTGTCCAGTTCGTCTAGATCATATTTTTGCTCATTCCGATATTCGCATAGTTCATGCTGAAGTTTTGAAAGACTCTAATGAGACTGAAGGTGCCTCAGATCACAGACCTGTATTTGCTGAATTGGGTTTCTCATAAATTTGTGAATTCAAACCACAGAAAGATTTAAATAGTATACTTTGTTGTTAATCAGTAAAAACTAAAGAGGCGATTTTATGGCAAGAATTTATGAAGCTATTCGAAGTTTATGGAATGCTGGCGGTTTAGATATTATATTACCATTTTTACTATTCTTTACAATTTTGTTTGCCGTGCTTCAGAAAACCAAATTATTAGGTGAGAAAGCAAAAAAATTCAATATAATTGTTGCATTAGTTATTGCACTTCTCATAGTAATTCCACACGTTGTTTATGATGACGGCAATGTTCAAAATGGAAAATTAGGAGGACAGTTAAGAGGTATGCCCGATGTTGTTGAGATTGTAAATAATTCGTTACCTTCGATTGCTGTATGGGTTGTTGCGATTTTGATGTTATTGTTGTTCATAGGCGTTGGATGGGGAGATAGTGCAAATTTTAAGACTCCAAATGGATTGAAATGGACATTCTTTGGTGTTGGTATTATTGTTGTAGGGTATATTTTTGGATCATCTGCAGGATTTTTTAAAAATTTACCTGCGCCATTAAGATTTTTACAAGACCCTGTTAATCAGGCAACATTGCTCATAATAATTGTATTCGGACTAATTATTGCATTTATTGTTGGTGGGGATAGTGGCGAAGGTGAATGGACGGAAACGCAAAGAAAATTAGAGAAGAAGTGAGGTCGGTATGGCCACATTTCTAGATATTGGTTTATTGAAATCGGTTTCAATTATATTCCCCTTTCTCTTGGTATTTGTTGGAGTTTATGCTGTTCTTACTAAAGTTCCAGTTTTGTCAAAAGATAAAGGAATTAACTCTATAATTGCGTTGTGTGTAGCAGCATTAACATTACTATCTAAAGATGCAGTTAATGTTATTTTAATTATTACTCCATATTTCTTATTGCTTATGTTGATTATATTTTTTGTGATTTTTGCGTTACAGTTTGCGTCTGGAGAAGGTGTTAAAATTGGTTTAGGACAAAAATGGGATACATTTCATTGGGTGATTTTTATCGCTGTAATATTAATATTATTATATGGATTATCTGCTGTGTTTGGACCAAGATTGTCAGAGGGCCCTCAAGGTCCAACAGTAACAGGAGGTATTTCTGGAGAAGGTCCATTACTTCAACCGCCAGGTTCAAGTGGTTTTGAAGCGGGAGCAAGAGAGATTTTGTTCCATCCCAAAGTTTTAGGAGCTGCCTTATTGTTATTGATTGCCACTTTTACTGTGATGAAACTTGGGGAATAGAAATCTAAAAATTATTTTAATTATTCAATATCCTCAATACTTTTATCTTCGTCTTCCCACATATCGTCTGATTTTGATTTTTTTATTTCTTTTTTGATTTCTACTTTTTTTTCAACTTTTCCAGACTTCATTGCATCCGCAATCTTAGACAACTCAGAAACATTTTCCATAAATCCAGGTAATATTTTTTGGAAGACCATTGTTAGTGCTTTAACATCCGTACCAACTTCAGTCATAGTTTTATCATAATCTTCAACTTTCGCAGTCATACTTTTTTGTACATTCAAAATCATATCGTTCAAAGAATCTTGTTTTGATTTTACAACTTTTAACTCAGTTTCAATATGATCCTTCCATTCCACAATTTTGTTTATGTTTTCAACTAATTCATCCCATTTTTCATCAATTATTTGTTCTGCAATCTCTTGAATTTGTGAAGAATCAATATTGGATCTTCTCATATTTGAATGCAATATTCCTGGAGTTGATAAGGACATAGGATTCTCTACAGATTGTTGCTGATCTAAATTTCCTGAAGATAATTGCTTCTTTAAATCCGCTTGTGTGAATGCATCAAATATTTGATTCGACTTATATCCTTCCCTTTGAAGGTATGAAACTATCTGATCATTACTCAATCCTTGACTTCTAAACTGAAGAACCTTCTCAGTAGGAATCCGTGGTTCCTCTTTATTGCTCAAATTTAAATCCAACCTATCACCTAAGAATTACTATTTATTTTTGCTTTATAAGTTTATTGGTGGATTTGTAGCTAAAGTGAAATAAATTTGATAAATAAGAAGAAATAAAAAATTATTTAGCTAATTCAGCATCAATAACTGCTTTAAATGCTGAGAATGCTTGTGCTCCTACAATTCTGTTTATATTTATTATAAATCCTGATTATTCCAAAGAACGATGATCAAAATTTCCTTTCCGTTTAACTTGCCTCATTCATTACTTGCGTTTAATTTCATTTATTAATTCAGGAAACTCTACAGTTTTCATATCTCCATAACAATAATGACCACGACCTTTTAGATTGATTATTTTTCCCCATAATGCTTTTTTATAGATATTGAGACTTTTCTTTCCATCCTCGTCTTCATCATCAGCTGTAAACATAATTATCTTTTTAACTCTCGATTTAATTGTTTTATCGATATCATAAACATAAAATCTTTCTCTTGCTTCATCATTCTTTTTTGGAATTTTCCAAGGCGCAACTAGAATTAATTTTTTGATTTTCTTTTTGCTTTCACCTAACCACCTCACTAAAAAAGCACATCCACAAGAATGCCCAATAAGAATTGTGTTTTCTGTAACTTTGTATTTTTCAAACTCTTTCTTAAATCTCTCATAATTAGGTACCCAGGGTTCAGGCATTAGAGGAGTTTCTGTCTTAATTCCTCTTTTAATCAATTCTTTTTTAGTCAAAGGTATATTCAATGTTTGTCATAAGTTCTTTTTACAGGATGATTTTCTGGTCTACTTGGACAGCCATGTATGATTATGCAATTCATTTCTTCCCCTTCATCCCTTCTATCATCTTTCTGGCTTCTTCCCTTGTAACAAACTTAACTGGAGAGAATAAATCCACATACTTAGAAAGGACTTGTAAGTCTTCTGCTCTTGCAGAATTATGAATTTCTTTTGTTAGCTCATCAATCTTTTCTCTCAACTTCATAATTTCAGAATTTACTCCAGAGACTTCATCATCAGCCACTTTAATCTCTGAATTTAACTTTTGCTTATTCTTGAGCATTTGTTCATCCATATATTGGACTTGCTTTCTTAACGCGTTATACCTATCTTCAATAATCCTTATGCTTCTATTCAGGTTATTCAATTTAACATCCGCATCAGAAATTTGAGTCTCAACTACTTCTTTCTTCTTGCCAATAGTCAATGTTCCAGGAATTCCACTTTTGTTCTTGAATAATGCCATATTTATTATGTTAGCTATTGCAAATATTTAAATATAGTAGGAACACCATATTTCTAAAAGGGGTATTTGAAGATGATTTATGTAGATGTTCGCATAAAAGAGGGGATGGATGGATAAGGACTTTAACTACGAATTAATCAGGGAAGGGGATGAAAGAGTTCTCAAAATAGCTTGCGAAACTTATAATAAAATACCTAGTCCTGAAGATGATCCTATAATAATGTCTAAAGTAATAGATATTTTGGTTAAAGTGAAGGAAGCGACAAAAATCGTTTTTACACAAAAGAGGGATTATGAATATGGCTTAAATCAAACTTTGTTATTAATCGAAGTTGCAAAACTATTCCAACTTTTATACAGAGAAAGGGATAAGCTTTCTTTGTTTGAAGTGGGCAAAGATCCAAGATACAGGGAATGGTATATGGAGAAACAAAATATAATAAATAACATTTTGTATTTTGATTTAAAACAAGATCCTGTTGGTGCTTTTGTTAAACTTAAAAGACTCATAAGGGATGAAAGAATTGAAAAAGAAACTTTGCAAAATAACGAATTAAAATTATTTCAAGACAAATATATAGGAATTTTAGCATACTTAAAAAATGCATTAGAAAAAGTAAAATTAATTGAAGTGTTAAAGCCAGAATTAGAAGGATATGATGAAACATCAAGAGAATTATATAGTAAGGTTTTTCGACCATTAATAAAACCCGATTTTATGTACACTAAATTACAATCTGAGTTTCCAGAAGATTCTGAAATATTAGATACATACAATGTTGGAGATACTGAAGTAAATGTTTTCAAACTTAATGATTCTGTACAATATGTTTATCACATAATGCCCCCTGAATTTAGATTATCTGAAGAACAATTTGAATTATTAGATTCTGCAAGAAATATAATGGCAGAACATAAACCAAGTAAACAAGAATTTACAGATCCTCAAAGAATGAGGGAAGTATTTGAAAATATTGGTTCCGATTTGTTAAGAGAACTTGCACAAAATATGAATTATAAAATTTCAGAAGACGAATTAGAAGAGTTAGCTAAAATATTAGTAAGATACACCGTAGGGTTTGGTTTAATTGAAGTTTTATTGCAGGACGAAAAAATTCAAGATGTCACAGTTAATTCTCCATTAGGTAGAGTTCCTATTTTTATTGTACATCAAGATTATGGTGATTGTATTACAAATATATTACCAACAAGAACAGAATCAGAGAGTTGGAGTACAAAATTAAGATTAATATCTGGACGACCTTTAGATGAGGCAAATCCAATATTGGATACTGAATTAGAATTGCCAGGAGCAATGACAAGAGTTGCTGCCGTACACGAACCATTTAATCCATCTGGTCAAGCTTTTGCATTCAGAAGGCATAGAGACAAGCCTTGGACATTACCTTTGTTTATGAAATATCGTATGATGAATTCTTTAAGTGCAGGATTAATTTCATTTTTTATTGATGGTTCTAAAGCAATGTTAATTGCAGGTACGAGATCATCGGGTAAATCTTCAGTTTTATCATCTTTCTTAGTCGAAATTATGAGAAGATATAGAATAATTACTGTAGAAGATACATTAGAACTTCCAGTAAGACATTTGAGGAATTTGGGATATAATATTCAATCTTTGAAAGTCGAATCTGCAATGTCTTTAAGACCTGACGAAGGCGTAAGTGCAGTCCAAGGGATTAGATCAACATTAAGATTAGGAGATTCTGCATTAATTGTTGGAGAAGTTAGATCAAAAGAAGCAATTGCTTTGTATGAAGCTATGAGAGTTGGTGCTGCAGCAAATGTTGTTTCTGGAACGATTCACGCAGATTCTCCGTATGGAGTCTATGATAGAGTTGTAAATGATATAGGAATTCCTAAAACATCTTTCAAAGCAACTGATTTAATATTTGTATCAAACCCAGTTAAGAGTCCAGATGGAATTCATAAATGGCGTAGACTATTATCTATAACAGAAGTTAGAAAGGAATGGGAAGATGATCCATTAAAAGAACATGCATTTATTGATTTAATGAAATATAATTCTTTGACGGATGAATTAGAACCGACTTCAGAATTAATTAATGGAGATTCTGAAATGATTAAAAGTATTGCTGCAAACGTTAAGGAATGGGCAGGAAATTGGGATGCTGTTTGGGATAATATATTGTTGAGAGCAAAAATAAAGCAAACAATATTAGATAAAGCAAACGAAACTAAAGATATGGATATGTTAGAGGATCCTTTTGTTATTAAATCAAACGATAAATTTCATTTATTGTCCGAGCAAATTTTGAATGAAACTGGAAAAGTT
>CAYJUR010000069.1:0-3910 GCA_964373405.1 uncultured Methanosarcinales archaeon
GCATAGTAAACCTTATATACTTTATTGCTTACCTTTTTAAATTAGTATGAAAAAAAGGGTGACGATAGGGATACTTTTGGTATTATTGTTATCTTTATTTTTAGCAAGCTCAGTTTATGCTCAAATTGATGTTCAGGCTTCTCAGGTTGTTGCTGACAGAACGAGTGCAATTGTTGGTACATCCATAAGGTTTATTGTTTCTACAGTTGATATAAATGGAAATTCATTAGGAGGAATTTTTATAAGACCAGAATCTGCTATGGGTACATTTTCTCCTCTTCAAGGTCAGACAGGAAATACGGGATTAATGGAATTTTTAATGACTTCTAATGTGCCAGGCACAACAACAGTTGTTTTTTATTATAGTTATGGAGGGGTTGAACAAATATTAGATACCATTGCTGTTAATTTTTTGACATCTTCGGTGCAACCTTCAGCACAAACATGTCAAACAATATATGGAGTTTCTAATTCTGATCCTTGCTGTGTAAATGGGGTAACATTATTGCAAAGCAGATGTTGTTCGAACACAGGATTTTTAGGAGACGGATATATTTTATCAGAAACCTGTTCGGGAACAACGCAAATACAAGAAATATGCAATCTTAATAATGACGGAAGTATAAGTATTAATTCAGAAGTAAATCAAAATGTATGTCCGACAATTAGTTCAGTTCCAACCCCTAGTCCAATACTTAACAGTTGTCCATCAATGACAAGTGTTGTAATAAATCCTGTTATGGATGATAATTTTTATACTGATACTATATTAAGAGCAAATTCTCAAGGTTTTTTTGATGTAGACAATGATCAAGCACAATATCAATATAAATGGTATAATGGAAATGTTTTAGTTTTTGAAGAAATCAATGGAGCATTTTCTGAATATAGATATTATTCAAGAGTTGGTGATACAATTACAGTTGAAGTAAGACCGTATGATGGAAATTGTTTTGGTACAATGGTCACAAACAGAGTTACAGTTCAAAATGCAAAACCTATATTAACAATTGTGAGCGATAGTACAACAACAAATCCAAAAAGAAGCGGAGAAATAGTTACATATACAATAACTTCTCTTGACAAGGAAGGTGATAATTTTAATCATGTTGTTGAGTTTGGTGATAATGAACAGGGAACAGTAACAGGGTTTGCGCCATTGCAGACTCCTGGTTATATAGAGTGTTCAGATGGTTCAGATAATGATGGTAATGGATTAGAAGATTATCCTTATGATCCTGGATGTTCTAGTTTGCAGGATACAACAGAATCTACAACATTACCATTACCACAATGCTCAGATCATATGGATAATGATGCTGATTTTTTCTTTGATTGGCCTTATGACAAAGGATGTGAAAGTGCTTATGATAGTTCTGAATTAGATTCATCAATGCCTCCACGATGTTCGGATGGTTTAGATAATGATGGTGATCAAAAAACAGATTTTCCAAACGATCCTGGCTGTATTTCAAATTCGGATAATGATGAACAAGACCCTTTATTTTTTACTCCAGATTGTTCAGATGGTTTAGATAATGATGGAGACACTTTCATAGATTTGAGATATGATAGAGAATGTTTTGCTGCAGTTGATAACGAAGAAGATGCATCAAGATCACAATGCCATGATTTTATAGATAATGATGGTGATGGCTTAAGGGATTTAAGTGATAGTGATTGTATTAATTCTTATGATATGAGTGAAAATCCGTCAATTATTACTCCCGTTCCCCCACCAACTCCTCCAGGTCCAACCTTTCCTCCAATTTCAAATGGGACATATGAGTGTACAATACAGACTCTTCTTGGAGATGCTAATGGAAATGGACAAATAGATTCTATTGACTTGTTTTTATTTGCACAATATTCTTCAGGATTAAGGCAACTTCCTCAAAATAGCTGTTGCCTTGATGCAAACAATGACGGAGTTTTAGGAAATGTTATTGATGCGCAGTATATTGCAAATATTTTGGCGGGAAATTATCCTCAGCTTGGAACTTGCTCAGGAGCAATACCTCCAACTACTCCTCCATTACCACCAATCCCTCCTTCAAGATTAAGAGATTGTTTGAATTCAAATATTTGTGGTGATACTGATCACGATGATGATGTGGATGTTTTGGATTCTTTATTCCTTGCAAGATATACCGTTGGTTCTGAAACTTGGAGTTCAAATTCTTGGTGTTTGGATGCAAACTCAAATGGCATTGTTGATGTGAATGATGCATTATATGCTTCTCAAATTGGAGCTGGTTTAAGACAAATAACAACATCCTGTTTACAATCTGGAACTGGTGGTACTGGACATATTCCAATAACTTCAACATCAATAAATCCCTATTATTCGTCAGCAACGAGAACTTTTACAATTACTCATTCATATACTACGAGTATGAATACAACATTTCTTTCAACTGTCTCAGCTTATTCTTCTGGAACAATTGTTTCGAATGCATCAACATTAGTTCCAGTTACTGGTGTAACAACACAAAGAATCACTTGCCCTGAAGTATTAGAGTTAAATGCAGAATTAACTGGAAATTCCAATAATCAAATTTTATTAACTTGGCAATTGCCAGCGAATGCTAATTTAATACAAGGATTAAAAGTTTGTACAATAAATTCAGTTGATGAAAATACTGATTTTTCATCAGATAGTCCTCAGTTTGAAGCAGATTGTAATTTAAATACAGCTCCTATTTTAAGTCCGTATGTAACTTCTTATGTTGATGCAACACAAAATGTTGAAAAAAAATATTACAAAATACAATCAATATGTACACTACCTCCTGCGGGAGAATTAGGATGTAATATGAATAGTTTGGTTGGAGATGCTAATCAGGACGGGAATGTTGATGAAAATGATGCACTAAGACTTGCAAGAATTGCTGTTGGAATTGAAACATTTAATGGAAATATTTGTTGTCTTGACTCTAATGATAATGGACGGGTTGATATTGTTGACTCAGAGATTACACAACAATTGAGTGAAGGTCTCATTCAATCATTAGGAACTTGTAGCAATAGAGTTCAACCTCAACAGAATCCTATAAGTGATTGCAGTACAAATAATATTTTGGGAGATGTAAATAATGATAGTAGTGTTGGAGTATTAGATGCTTTATTCTTGGCAAGATATTCAGTTGGTCTTGAGCAGTGGGGAAGCAATACTTGTTGCTTGGATGCAAATAATGATAGAAATGATGGAAATATTTTAGATTCACTTTATGCTGCACAATCAGGTGTTGGTTTGGTTCCGTCATTAGGAATATGTAATAATCCTATTGTTCCTCCTCAAGGAATGCCTCCTGAATGTAATTCTGATTCTAAGTTAGGGGATATTAATGGTGATGATAGAGTTGATATTATAGATGTTTTATTATTATCACCTGTCACAACAGGCACTTCACAATGGGGTGGAAATGATTGTTGCTTGGATGCGAATAATGATGGTGTAAGAGGAAATATTAATGATGTGTCTTATATTGCACAAATTGCATCAGGAACAGTTCAACAATTAGGCACTTGCGCAAACTCTATAAGTGGAACAGTTCCTCCAATAACACCGCCAACAACACAATTAAATTGTAATCCTAACAGTTTGCTTGGCGATACGAATAATGATAGACAAATTACTGTTTTAGATTCATTATTCCTTTCAAGATATGCTGTTGGAGCTGAACAATGGGGTTCAAACACTTGTTGTTTGGATGCGAATGGTGATGGAAATCCAGGAACTGTTTTAGATTCGTTATATGCTTCGCAAGTCGCAGTAGGTTCTGCAACACAATTGGGAACATGTGCAGATAGAACTACTCCTATAACAAGTGGTATGACTACAATGACTGGTACAGCGTTTGCTGATATAAGTGGAATGCAAACAATTTCAGGCGTTAGAAATACAACT
>CAYJUR010000069.1:3920-6013 GCA_964373405.1 uncultured Methanosarcinales archaeon
TAACAACAATAACAGTTGGACTAATAGCAATTCCTGTTTATGCTTCAGAACAAGTTTATAATGAAATATCTTTGCCTTTGCTACCAAAAGATGCTAGTGTTGAAGAAGCATTCAAATCTGTAGGATATGGAAGAGGCAAAAATAACGATGCAAGTGTTGTTGCAATATATCCTTTCTGTAACAAAAATAATTTTGTAGGAAGTTATGATGAAGTCAGGGATTTTAGTTTTGAAGATTTTAAAAACAAAATTACGTCTGGGGAAACACAAAGAGATTCAGAAACATTTGCCTCAAAATTATATGATTCAGTTGTCGACTGTAGATTATATTCATATGGAGATGTTGACTTATTCAATGTTGAACCCGGGCATAATTACATAATAAAAGTTACAAGTGATAACACTTTAAGAAATGTTGGTCGAATAGTCTACCCAAGAAAAACTATCAATATGTTTGAATCGGCATCTTACAATAAAAATAATTGGTTTGGTTCGACTTATATTTATTCGGATAATGTAGATGAAGCATTAATGAGTGATGATGAGTTATTAACTCCTTTTGCTTCAAGCTATGATAGAATACAACATTTTGATACGCTTGAATTTAAAAGACTAATATCAAGTGGGGCATCAATTACTCAAGCAATTGCTGATTCAAATTATGATTATTCTCCAGGCGGAGTTCCAGGAATGTTCAGGTTGACAAAGATTAATCCTGGTGAAGGATATAGAATACAAATGACAAGTGATGATAATTTATTGTTCGCATACAATTGAGGAAAAAATGAAAAATAAATCAATAGGAAAAAATATATTTACAGGGAAAATATTTTTGATTTCATTAATTTTAATTATGTTATTAGCATTAAATGTAAGTGCAATTTGTAATTTTCAGTCAATACAATTTTATGGAGCTTGTCCACATGATGGAGATATTTATGTTTATGATTCACAAAATAATTTAATTGTCAAACAATTATATGGCGAAAATACTGGATGTTATGAAGGAAATTATTTAATGCAAATTCCGGGAGGTCCTGAAGAAGAATGTATGTTAAATCCGAGTGAAAAGATTTCGTTTAAGATAAATGCACAAGAGGTTGCAACCCACGTTTGGAATATGGATTCACAAAGAGTTGCATTAGATTTAGTTAATGGAGGGGTGATTAGTGGTGGTGCTGGAAGAGTTGGATTAGTTGGATTTTTGAATAGCAATATGTTATTCATATTAATAATATTGATTGCTTTGGTTGTAATTGTTAGACTTGCAAGAAAAAAACATATGATGCTATAATAGTAAAATAGTAAAAAATGAAAATAAAAAAAAACAAACTAAAAATTGTATTTGTCATGTTATTGCTAGTTGTAACATTGTTTATGTTTTCTGTAAATGTTTCCGCGATTTGTGAAAAAACTATATTTTATAGAGGACAGTGCAGTCCAAATGGTGCATTAAGTGTTCATAGGGCAGATGGAACTTTAATTACTTCAGAGAGTGCAGGATTGTTTAGTGGATGTTATAATAATTTATACTTTATTGAGATTGGTGCAGGAGGCGCTAGTTGTGATTGGACTCCTGGAGAAATTGTTTTATTTAAAATTAATGGACAAGATGTTGCAAGAGTCCCTTGGGCAGGTAATGATTATACAGTTGATTTGAATTTAGGCAATCAGTGTGTAGCTAATTCTGATTGCAGACAGCAATGCCCTGGACAAAATTACGTATTACAAGGAACTTGTTCAAATATTCACGTTTGTACATATTCAGATACTTGTCCTGCAATAACTCCTCAGTGTAGAGATGGAATTGATAATGATATGGATCATTTAAGAGATTATCCTTACGATCCGGGATGTGAAAATCCTGATGACAATACTGAAACGGATCCAAGTCCTTTGCCACAATGTTGGGATAATATTGATAATGATGGTGATGGAATAATTGACTTTCCATTTGATCCCGGATGTGTGAGTGCTTCTGATAATTCCGAAATTGATACTGGAGTAACTGAATGTATTGATGGAATAGATAATGATGGAAATGGCTTTATAGACTTTCCTTGGGATCCTGGCTGTTATGCAGCGGGCGATGAT
>CAYJUR010000070.1:0-1475 GCA_964373405.1 uncultured Methanosarcinales archaeon
CTCCTGCTAACAGCAGTTAACATGATCCATCAATAGTTCATGACCACTAGTCAGCACTTCAAAATCTTTGATTTTGATAGTTTGCTAACATCAGTTAGCATAAGACTAGTGGAATTCGCGATGTTTAAAAGCATTCTGGATTAACAACTGGAAATCTTTATAAGCTATTTCCGTTAGTATTATTTATGGTAAGAGGCGATTAAAATAAAACAAGGTATAACAAAAAACATAATCACTGGTATAATTTACTTGACAATAAGCCAAGTCCTTTCATTAGGTTTAGCTTACATAATAAGATTAGTTTCTGCAAGAAATTTGTCAGTTTCTGAATTCGGTCTATTTTACGCTGTTTTTGGGTTCATTAGTTTCTTTCTTATATTCAGAGATTTAGGCTTTGGGACAGCAATAAATAAAATTTTTCCAGAACTAATGAATAAATCAAAAAAAAAGAGCGCACACACAACTCTAACAGTTGCAATCTTTATACAGCTAATATTTTCTGTAGTAGTTGCAATTTTTCTATTTTTCTCAAGAGATTTCTTCGCAAAATATTATTTCAAAGAAGATTCCGCAAATATTTTAATCTTGATATTCATCATATATATATTTTTTAGCGCTATCGCAATCTGGATCAAAATTGTTTTTAGAGCATACAAAAGAGAGATTCTATATTCTGGAATGGAACCATTAAGAAATATAATTAATTTAATATTACTAATAATACTTTTTAAAGTTTTTGATGGCGCAATAGTCCCAACACTTGCAATTTCTCTAAGTTGGCTAATAGTCACTCTAGTAGTCTTACCTTGGCTTATCACCACACACAAATTTTTTCAACAAATAATTAAACTCAAAGATAACACAAAAAATTTAATGAAACTAGGCTTAAATGTAATGTTTAATGATTTTGCTGAACGAATGGTAACAAGAATAGATATCCTCACATTAACATATCTTTCGACACTTGAGAAAGTTGGAATATATAGCGCAGTTTATCCTACAAGTTTTTTATTTGCAATAATTGGAAAATCTGCATACCCTATAATGCTACCACACATTTCAGTATTAAAATCAACAAAAAAAGAAAAAACTTTAGAATTATTTATAAAAGTCGCATACAAATATTTGATAACTCTAACCCTGCCATTAATTCTTATTGCCATCATTTTTGCAAAAGACATAATAAGGATACTTTTTGGACAAGATTATGTTTCGGGCTATATTGCATTTATAATTTTACTATTCGGAGCATTAATAAATTCATTAGTACTTATCAATAACGCTTTTCTTATAGGATTTAACCAAGTTAAAGCGATGAGTAAAATGATTACGATAGCTTTAGTTTTCAATTTAATAGGTAATTTATTATTAATTCCATTTCTAGGTATCGAAGGTGCAGCATTTGCATCAACAATAAGTTATCTTATAATGTTTGTACTTGGAGTATTTAAACTTAAAAAAGAAATCAACGTACA
>CAYJUR010000070.1:1485-6007 GCA_964373405.1 uncultured Methanosarcinales archaeon
AACAATCCCTATATTCGATTGGACGAAACTTGCATTGATTGGAACTGTTCTTCTGGGGTTTGGATTTTATTTAAGTAGCATAATGAAATTTAATATTTTTGTAGAAATTTTATATATCTCAGCCATAATAATGGTTATATATTTGATTCTAGGATTCATATTAAATCTAATAAACATTAAAGAAATCAAAGATGTAATAAAAATAGTAAAAAGAAAATAATCTCTTTTTTACTTTGGCGAAACTACTCCGTTTTCAACTAATTCATTTTTCAATTCTTTTGAAAAAACATTTGCACCATAAACATTCAAATGATCTTGGTTTGCAAAAAGCTTTTCGTCAGTATAAAAATCGTGATAATCCAAAGTCATAACATTTTCATTTTTTGAAACAAAATTATTAACTGTGCGATAATATGACTCGATATTAAATGGTGTTTTTTCTATCTCTTCAATATATTCTGGACTTAATGGATATTTTACTATAACAACTTTAATATTGTTTTCTTCGGCCAATGTAATAATTTTTAAAAAATAATAAAATAACAATGCATCAACACTATATTTATCCTTAAATTGAATTTTGATTCTCTCGGAAGCTACTTGATTCTTATTATCTACAGAAGACCAATTACCAGTATTCATATGCCACCCATTTATTATACTTGTTGTATCTTTTTCTCCAAAAAGTCTGTATAATTCAATCCCATTTCCTAAAACAGGAATCTTACTTGCCATATACAAATTGAGCTTACTTTTTTTTGTAATTTTAGACAGGTCTTCATACCCCAAATATTTAAGCCAATACCATACATATACATATTTATTCGCCCTATAATCCGAAAATGAGTAGAATTCGAGAGGGATAACTACAACTTTCATATTAGGATTATCTTTAACTGCTTTACGAAATTTATAATATGTTTGATCGTAAGATTCAGATAAACCTGCAAAATTAAATCCATTTTCAAAATATGAAGTATTAACTGCATTTGCCGGATGAGAGTCACCCATAAACAAAATTTCTATATTTCCTTTCTTCTCATCATATTGTAATTCACTTCTTAAAATAGTTTTTTGATTTAATATCTGATTAACATAAATATAATTTATTGTTAAAACTAATAATACAATTATGATTAAAAAAATCAGCCCAGTTCTAATTATTTTTTTAATGTTTTTATCCATTTTCAAAATTGAAAGTAAATAAATTCAGTACTTTCAAACACCCCAAACAATAAAATTATCATCAACAAAACTATACACAAACTCCATTTGACCACAATAGATTTAGACCTCAAATATTTAATGACACTTGTCCGTTCTTGAAGTAAATGTACAACTTCCATCATCAATATAAAAAATAATGCAGTCAACAAACCATTCATTCCAATACCACCTAGATCCAATCCCGAAGTATTAAAAGTTATTCCTGAAAACATATGAGTAATAATATAAATTGCATCACTCATACTATTTGAACGAAAAAATATCCATGAAAAATCTGCAATAATAAAAATAACGGCAATCTTAAAAAAATAATGAATTTTTGGATATTTTGAAATCCACAAATTTGCGATTTTTGCCCGAAAATTGCGAGAAATCATACCAAATACCAGATAAAATCCATGCAAAGCTCCCCACAAAACAAATGTCCAATTCGCCCCATGCCATAAGCCACTAATAATAAAAACAATCATAAGGTTTACGTATAATCTTGAAACTTTAACTCTATTTCCCCCCAATGGAATATATAAATAATCCCTAAACCAAGTTGATAAGGAAATATGCCATCTTTTCCAAAAATCAGATATTGAAGTAGCAAAATAAGGTCTCTTGAAATTTGACATTAAATTGAAACCCATAATTCTTGCACAACCAATTGCAATATCTGAATATCCGGAAAAATCACAATATATTTGAAATGCAAACAATACTGTTGCTAGAATCAAAGGTATTCCAGTATATTCTGTCGGAGAATTATATACTGCATTAACAAGAACTGCAACTCTATCAGCAATTACAATTTTCTTAAAAAACCCCCACATCATCAAAATCAAACCATTTATAGCTCTGTCATAATCAAATTTCTGAACAATATAAAACTGAGGTAGCAAATTTTTAGCTCTTTCAATAGGACCAGCAACAAGTTGAGGGAAAAAAGTGATAAATAAAGCAAAAATTCCAAAATGTTTTTCCACCTTAATCTCTTTTTTATAAACATCAATTGTGTAACTAAGTGCTTGAAATGTATAGAACGAAATACCTACGGGAAGTATGACATTTAAAATTGGAAGCTGCAGACCAAGATTTAGTGAATCTGAAAGACTTTTAAAAGAATCTATAAAAAAGTTGAAATATTTGAATGCAAATAAAATTCCTAAATTTGAAAAAATGCTAATTGATAATAGCCATTTTCTTGAATTTTTATTCTCGGTTCGATTTAACGCTAAAGCAACAAAATAATCAATAGATGTAGAAATCAGTAAAAGTATTATGTATTTGGCATTCCAACTCATATAAAAATAAATGCTTGCTGCAAGAAGAATTATCCACCTATATTTATGAGGAGTTTTAAAAAATAAAATTAACACGATTACAAAAAATATCAAAAATTGTAGTGAATTAAATATCATTATAAAACCCTGTGACCTAAGAAAGTCAAGTATTTATAATAGTTATGTCTTCAGCTCTAATAAGACAAATTGAATTACTCCATACCAAGAACATATTTGCTATTTTCGCTAAATTTAGACAAGTCTACATCCCTAGGAACAGAATATTTGTTCTTAAAATTAGTTGCATTTGAGCCATAACTCAACATTAACAAATATCTAGGCTTTTTCTTACAATAACCCCCTTTATGGACACCTATAGTATCACAAAATACTAATGTTCCTGCTTTTCCAGTTCCAACAATAATATAATCTTTAAATCTATCAACTTCTTCATTTTTGGGATAAACACCTTGAAAAGGCTTGATTTCAAATTTATCATTTAGCTCTCCCCCAAAATTAGTCTTTTTTACATAATGGAAAGGTCCTGAGTCTTCATCAACATCTCTTATATTAAGAAATACTTTAACCATCTTTTTGTCTTCTGGATCTTTATGCCAATTTTGGCTGTAACTCGCTAACCCCGTAACAGGTAAATTATACCACAATTGCACATTTTTAAGTCGAGGTATTACCTCCATATATTCAGAAACAATGTCTAAAATTTTATCATTTAAAGTAATTGTCATTAATTTGTTGTTGGTATCAAAAACTGGATGATTCGTAAATGGACGAATCTGAAATTGTTTTCCTTCACCAACTGCGTTAACATTTCTACTTTTAATTTCTTTTACAACTTCCGGTTTTTCTAACCATTTTTCTGCCAACTTTCGCAGTTCTTCAAATTCTGAATCTGAAAATAGATCACGAAAATTCAACACAGCTATTCCTGTTTGTTTTAAGTCGTTAATTGCTTTTTTTTGCATATTTGTTAACTTACGTTCAGACTCCAAAAACATTTTTCTTCCTTTTTTGTTAACTTTATTAAGCCAATTTTCTTGATTATAATTTCTTCTCAACCTAGCCTTATAAATTATTGAAATTGGAGGAACATTTAACATAATATATCTCTTTAAATACTCCGATTTTGCCGATCTTATGACTCGTGAAATAATGTTCATACCATAATAATTACTTAATCATTTTATAAACCTTACCAGTAATCTGTCGACGATTAGGGATTACCGGTCAATAGACCTTGTCATGATTGCTTCGCTCACCCCACAATCATCGAGCACAGTCGCGAATTCACTCTATAAGTAATAACTACTGGTCAGCAGAGAGGGAATTCGCAATGTTTAAAAACCTACTGCGAACTAATAAAGATAAACAACATGAAAAAATCTATATCTAACTTGTTAGTTCTCATCGCCACAATAATATTATTTTTTGCCACTTTTGAAACAACATTTTTCATAATAGGAAAATATCAAAAAATGAATGAAAATAGTTGTACAGATTCTTTCATTCAAGATCAAATATTTCATCATATACACAAAGCAAATGCTGATTGCATTAAAAAAAATGATAGAAATGAATATAATGTAAATGTAAAATTTAATGACAAAGGTTTTTATGATATTGATCAAAACGAATCAAAATCACAAGAAAAAACAGTACTTCTTCTAGGCGACTCATTGTACGAAGCTATGTATCTAGAAAAAAACGAAACACTTGCCCAAATCCTCAAAAAAACTCTGGACGAAGATTTTGATGAAAACTTCAGAGTAATAAATTTAGGTATATCAAGCTACAGCGCAATTACTCAATACACCTCATACAAAGCGCTTGGTTATAAATACAAACCAGATTATGTAATTCTTGGATGGGTTATTAACGATCCTGCTGGAGATTTTAATCTGATACATGAAATTGAAGAGAACGGAACAACGTGGAAATACAACCAACAAAACATTCCATTAATCAGAAGAATAAGATCTTTTGCTGGCAAACTTAAAACAATTAAACTT
>CAYJUR010000071.1:0-5917 GCA_964373405.1 uncultured Methanosarcinales archaeon
CGGGTTCGATTCCCGGTCAGCGCAGTTTTATTTTGTTGAGAGAGTGTATCTCTTCTTGAATAAAAGGTACACACTTTTATAAATAACCCTTATCAATAAAAAAATATGCAAGGCGATAAAGCAAGAAAAGTATTGGAAAAGAATAAGTTAATTCTCGCTCCTATGGAAGCTGTGAATTGTGTTTCTTTTCGTTTATTATGTAAAAATTACGGTGCAGGATGGGTTTATAGTCCTATGATTTATGCAGATTATATTGTTGCACTGTCTAAAGAATTAGGAGAAAATGAAGCGGTCAAGAAATTAGTTAATCCATTGAAACAAGAAAGTCCTTTATCTATACAAATTGGCGGCAGAGATCCTGGGAAAATGAAATATGCTGCAGAAGTTATGTCCAAGCATTGCGATTTTGTTGACATTAATTTTGGTTGTCCTGTTAATAATATATTAGGTTGTAAAGCCGGAGGATATTTTTCAAAACATCCTGAATTTTTTATGGAGAAAGTTATTCCGGGAATGATTGAAGCTTCAAAAGTTCCAATATCTGCAAAAATAAGAATTGGTTGGGATGAAGAATCTATAAATGCTGTAGACGTTTGTAAAAAATTTGAAGAAATAGGAATTGAGTCAGTTGCTATTCATGGTCGTACGGTTCAACAAATGTATCGCTCTGGTCATAGATGGGATATTATTCGCGAATGTAAGGAAGCAGTAAATATTCCAGTTATTGCAAATGGAAATGTGCAGAAAGCTTCGCACGTTGTAACTTGTTTAGGTCAGACTAAGGCAGACGGAATTATGATTGCTCGTGCCGCTCAAGACAACCCTATGATTTTTACTGAAGGAAATCGAATATTAAAGGAAGGAGCTGAAGGTTTTATAGAAAAAGAGCCCGACAGAAAGAAATTATTTTTTGAATTTTTAGAGTTATATAAAAAATATGAAGTTCGTTATAAGTTTACTGAAATAAGGGATCATGCTTTATGGTTTTCGAAAGGAGCAAAAGGAGGTGCAAAGACAAGGTCTGCGTTAATTAAATGCAAAAATGAGGTAGAATTAGGGGATTTATTCGAAAGATTGATTTAAAGCCTATCCTCCTTAGACAAGCTTCTCTTTGAAAAGATTTATAACACTCTATTAATTTATTAGAAAATATGAGCTATGTAAGATATGCTGAAAGAGGTTCTTATTTAGGAAAAGGAGTGCCTCTCCATTATGGAAATTATAACATCCAGAGAATACTCACTCGTCCTGAAATAGTAGCTCTCTGCAGACAACGCGGCAGAGAAAGTGGATGTAACAGTGCAGTTTCTACAATTGTGGAACATAATGTTGGTTTAGTATTATCAATTGCTAATAAATACAAAGGTCCAATTAGAAGAACTTTGCCAGAGCTGGTTTCTGACGGAATCTGGGGGTTATATAAAGCTGCACAACTATTTAATCCAAAAAGAGGCACTCAATTTTCAACATATGCAACACCCATAATAATTCAAGCAATTTATTCTCCTGAAATGGATAATAGAGTGGTGGGCATACCTCCAGGTACTGAGCAAGGCTACTCTATAATTCTAAAGTCTCTGGCATCACATAGAGCCGAACACGGACGTGAGCCAACTCTGGATGAGATATGCAAAAAATCTGGATGTAATATGTTAGTTGCAAAAAGGGCGCTGTCAATTCCTTGCAATAGAATATCTCTTAATCAAATCCCAAAAAGATTAAAAACAATAGATTCAACAATTGACGATATTAGAGATAATAAAAATATTGTGTATGCAGTTGAATTTGCACTCGGTTTGCTCACGGAGAATGAGCGGGATTTAATCAAAATGAGATACGGACTTGAACCGTATAATAACCCTATGACAATGAAACAAATAGGGGCGGTTCTTTCAATAACTTCACAAGCAGTATCAAAGCGAGTTAAAACTATAATTGAAAAATTAGAGTTAAAAAAATCAAGAATACAAAAAGCTCTTGAAGGAGATTTAGAGGGTAGCAAAACCCAGAAAAGATTTTAAATTAAGAATTAAATTAAGTAATTAGATGAAAAAAACAAAGGAAGCATTTTTGTTGATGACAAATTTGCCAGGTCCATTTCTTTTTGATTTTCGAACGTGCTCAATGATGATGGTCATAGAAAAATTATGTTATTCCCATCATATACTTTTGTCATCATTGACATTTCAAAATTCTATTAAATTTTCACTTCATTTTCTAACACAATCTCAGATATATTTATAACTTCATCAGATAATGATTTAGAATAGTATTTTGAAATGTGTTATAGAAGAAGGTCAATTTTTAACAACCAACCGCTTTAGATTACAGAATAATTGCTGTCTTCATAAACATTTAAATATTCTCCATATTTGCTATTTGATATTATGCTAACTCAAAAAACCATTGACGCAAAATTGTTAGGATGTGACGACTCATCAGAAACAATACAAAATCCTATGGATCGTTATTTGAATTTAATGAAAAGCGTTCTTGCTACAGCAATTTCCGATATTAATAGATATTTATCTAATGCTGATAAATTAGGTCAAATGAGTAATGTTAAACTTAAACGGGAGATTAATACTAATTACTCTAAGACTTTAGTTTGGATTAAATCTAATGATAGAAAAAATATATTTTCATTTTTGAATATTTGTAATTATCTTGAATATGATCCAGAGCGTTGCAGACGGAAATTCAAAATTAATGTTTCTGAAATAAATAACCCAAAAATAAAACCTAATCATGCAAAGAATAATATAAATGATATTGTTGACAATGTATGTTCTGAGTTAGGAGTATCGTTTGATGAAATTAAATCAAGAAACCACAAGTTAAATGTAATTAAAGCAAGACATAAATTAAGTTATGAGTTATATAAGTCAGGATATTGTATTGCTGAAGTTGCGCGTATTTTGAACAAAACTCGTTTTACAGCAAGGTATGGTATTAAGAAGCACGGAAAATTAAATAACAATAGACAAGAGTATGAAAAAGAGGTTGTTTTAAGAGTCCTTAATATTGAAGCAGGAATCTGCTTAGAAACAAGAGCTATGACTTTACTTGAAGAACTTTGCAATGAAGCTGATTTAAGTATTGACGACCTTAAAAGCAAATACCGAGGAAGGATAACAATATGGAAGGAAGGGGCAGCATATTTATTAAAAAGAAAGGGGTTAAGTTATGGACAAATGGTAGCTTATTTTTGGAAGGATAAGACAACACTATTCCATCTTGATAAAAATTTTCGCAGAAAAATAGAGCAATATGTAAGATGATCCTAATTTCTTAGATAAGCTTTATAAAACTCATATTGATTTTGTTGAGTAGGGACCCGTGGTCTAGCGGTTATGACATCGCCCTTACAAGGCGGGAGTCGCCAGTTCAAATCTGGCCGGGTCCATTTTTTTTAGTACTTATTCAGTAATCTGAATCTAATTTCAAAAAGCTTTTTAAGATGAACAAAAATACTCGTTCTGAACCCAATGGAATTAGCAGAAATAATAGATATAGGTGAACATAGATTATGTATTTCTGAAAAAGAATTGTTTCAGAATGTGCCTGAAGATATCAGAAGAATAATTATAATGAGTTCTAAACATAATCTTTCTGATGAAGAGATAATAGAGGAAATAGATAACTTAAGAAGAAAATTTATGGCTATGAAAAATGTAGTCATTCCACTTTCTTATTGTACAGTTATTTATTATGCATCTAAAGAATTAGGTTTATAAACTCCTGATTTATCCTCCCTGTTGTTAAGGGCTTTTTGCCTTTTACATAAAAACTGAGGGAGGGATTGAAAATGACAGATTCTAAGTATTTAGAGAAATTGGCTGACAAGCTTCTAAAACCGCACCAAGGAACACCATTTGAAGTCGGATTACAAGAAGCATTTGAAAACAGCATAGAAGTAACAGATACAGACGAAATTGATTCAGCAGGCAGACCTGTTTCACATTATGTGTGTGGTTCTGATAGTTTTGTTGAACCTTTTGTGAATCCAAGAACATATAGAGAACCAACAAAAAAATCTGTAATATCTGCAATAATACATCAAAGACCCAAAACTGCAAGATTAGATTTAAGAAGAGGAAATAAGGGCGAAGATAAACATGCAATTAGGGAAGATTATTATGCAAGACTTGATGTTCTTTGATTTTATTTTTTTGATTTTTGACTTCTTGTTAGCATAACTTTTATAAACAGATTTAAGACTTTCTAGTATATTTTGCGCTGGTGGTTGAATGGTACAATATGGCCTTGCCAAGGCCGTGGCCCGGGTTCGATTCCCGGTCAGCGCATTTTTTATCCATAATTTGCCCAAATTCCATAAAAGACGCCTAAATAATGTACTATAACATATAACCATATAATATATCCAATAACAAAAAGAATTAATGAAATCAAAACTAAATTTATAATTTTTGTTCTCTTTCGCTTAAAATCATCTAATGAACAAACATTTTCTTTCTTTCTAATATACCAAAAGATAGAACTAAGTAAAAGCAATAAAGCAACTCCCCTAAATACCCATTTATATTGTCCATAAAAAACATCAGCCAATGAAGAAGCAAATGCCACAGAACTTAAACCTAGCATAACTAAAATTAAAGGAGTAAAGCAACAAAGTCCTGCAACAAATGCTGTAAAAGGAATTGTTTTCTTCAAAAACGATTTTTGGTTAGTATCTACTTTCATTAATGTATTGAATACATTTGATATTAATAAGTTTATGGGATTTAATTACTTTCTATAAGTTTATCTGAGCGAAGCCCTATAAAAAGTAAGTTATGCAGAAAGCTAGTTTTTTGATTTTCATACAAACTTTTCATAGCATTATTTTAAAAAACCTTATTAACTCAAATAAATATTCTAAATAAATGACTGACAATAGACCTTCTTGGGACGAATATTTTGTTAACATTTCCAATGAAGTTGCAAAAAGAGCGACTTGTGACAGGGGAAGAAGTGGGTGTGTGATTGTAAAAGACAAACATATTTTAACTACAGGATATGTTGGGAGTCCAGCAGGTTTGCCTCATTGCGATGAAGTTGGACATTTGTTTAAAACTACTACACATGAAGATGGAAGAGTTTCACAACATTGTATGAGAACTACACATGCTGAACAAAATGCAATATGTCAGGCAGCTAAATTTGGTGTTCCATTAAAAGATGCAACAATATATTGCAAACTAGAACCTTGTGCTGTTTGCGCAAAAATAATCATTAATTCTGGAATAAAAAGAGTTGTTTGTGAAAAAGGATATCACAATGCTCAAGAAACAAGAGAATTATTTAAAATTGCAGGAATTCAACTAGACGTTCTAAATAATGAAATTGAACAATATGAGAGACAATGAAGCATGAAGATATTTTCAACGAAGAAATTCATAGATTCAGTAATGAAGAGCACGTTAAAGAAAAAAAGAGTCATTTGTGGAAAATTTTTCTTGCAATAATTTTATTGATAATATTAATTATATATTTTAATTCTGGAACTTTTGGTTTATCTAACATTATAGGACTTTTAGGCAGTGATAAAGTTGAAGTTAAAGAAAATGGAAATGCCGAAATTCAAATTAGAAATTTAAATATTGATTTTTCTGAAAAAATTTATGCAGAGCTTAAAATAAAATTTAATGAAGATTCAAGGAATGAATTTAAAGTGTGTTTGTATGGTGAGAAAAATGATAATGAATATTATATTGATTCTATGACAGTCCCAAAAGTGTATGACGAAAGTTTAGTTTCAGTCACATCAGATATTTGTCCTAAGGAAACATTAATTTCATTACATTCGCATCCATTTAATAATTGCGAAGTTTCTGAGACAGACAAATATTCGCAGGCTTATTTCAAAAAATTAATAATGAGTCTTTTGGCGCAATTATGTGTGCTATTGATAGGT
>CAYJUR010000072.1:0-5856 GCA_964373405.1 uncultured Methanosarcinales archaeon
ATAATAATAGCCAATATTAAAACTAATTTATTTTTCATTATGACACCTCTTTTTTATTTTGCCAGAAATAAAACTATACACACCAAAAACGACTAAAATTCCTCCAACAATCCACAGCAAATATTTAAAATCTTGAACAAATGCAAATGGAATTCCTGCAATTATTAATCCCAAATTTATGATTAGCATATTTTTTGATATACATTTTTTCTTTTGATAAATAATAAAAGTAATAACTAATAACAAAGCTGCAAAAGACCAAATAGGGATAGCAATAGTAGTTAAAAATGCTAATGGCATTCCAACGACAGTGATTCCGACAACACTCAGCAAAGCAATTAAACCCAAACACACGTTATGACAAATCTGCCAAGAGCCCAAAATACTAACTACTCCTGACACACTTCCAACAGACCCAATTATTTTTTCTTTTACGTTTTTCATATTTTTCTAATGCCCACAACAAGAGCCACCTTTTTGTTTTGAGACATTATTTTTTTCATACTCTTTTACACATTTTACGCTACAAAACCACTTATTATTTTTTTCTATTCCTTTTCCTTTTTCTTCCTTCATCCCACATACAGGGTCTTTTCTTTTAAAAAATGCCATTTTTCTTACCTCCAAATTTTTATAATCTTATCTTTTTTAATCTCAAAGCATTAGATACTACACTAATCGAACTTGCTGCCATCGCTCCTGCAGCAATAATAGGACTTAATAAAAATCCAAAAAAAGGAAATAAAAGACCTGCTGCAATAGGTATGCCTGCAGTATTATATGCAAACGAAAGGAAAAGATTTTGTTTAATATTTCTCATAGTTCCCTTGCTTAATTTAATTGATTTTACTGCATCTAATAAATCACTTTTCATAAGAACTATATCTGCACTCTCAATTGCAACATCAGTTCCAGCCCCTATGGCAATTCCTACATCAGCTTGAGTTAAAGCAGGTGCGTCATTAATCCCATCTCCAACCATAGCAACAATATGACCCGTTTCTTGAAGTTTCTTAACATGTTTTGCTTTATCTTCAGGTAAAACTTGAGAAAATACATTTTTCACATCAACTCCAACTTGTTTGGCTATTGCATTGGCTGTCCTCTCATTATCTCCGGTAATCATATACACTTCTATTTTAGAATCATTAAACTTAGATATAGCAGTTTTAGATGTTTCTTTAATTGTATCAGCAACACATATTATTCCTAATAACTTAGTTTTGTTTGCAAAAAACATAACAGTATTCCCATTTTCTTCAAGATTATTAATAATTTTAATATTTTTTTCATAACTTATTTTATTATCTTTCAACAATTTTCTGTTACCAACAAAATAAAGTTTATTTTTTATTTTTGCCAGCAAACCATGTCCAGGAATCTCTTTGAAATTTGTTACTTTTTCAAAATTGATTTTCTTAGATTCAGCTCCTCTAACAATAGCTTCTGCTAAAGGATGTTTTGAATTCTTCTCAATTGATGAAGACATTGTTAAGATTTCTTTCTCAGTTAATTTTGAAAAACTCAAAACTTTAGTAAGTTCAGGTTTGCCATTAGTAATTGTACCTGTTTTATCTAAAATAACTGCGTCAATTTTTTGAGATATTTCAAGAGCTTCGGCACTCTTAATAAGTATTCCCTGTTCTGCACCAAGACCAGTTCCTACCATAATTGAAGTTGGTGTCGCAAGACCAACTGCACAAGGACAGGCTATAATTAATATAGTGATTAAAATAGTTAATGAAAATAAGAATCCATAACCTATAAAATACCAAACGCCAAAACTGATAAGAGCAATTGCAATTACAGCCCAAACAAAATATCCCGATATAATATCTGCAAGCCTGGCAATAGGTGCTTTTGAACCCTGAGCGTCTTGTATTAATTTTATAATTTGTGCTAATGCCGTTTCTTTACCAACTTTTGTTGCCTTAAAATTTATTACACTTGATTTGTTAATTGTAGCACCTATTACAATATCACCTTTTTTCTTATCAACAGGAATACTCTCTCCCGTAATCATACTTTCATCGATACTAGTATTTCCTTCAATAATTTGTCCATCAACAGGAATTTTTTCTCCAGGTCTAACAATAATTACATCTCCAACCTTTAATTCTTTAACATCTATTTCTATTTCTTTTCCGTTTCGAATAACTTTAGCAGTCTTTGCAGCAAGACCCATAAGCTTTTTAATGGCTTCAGAAGTTTTTCCTTTAGTTACTTCTTCTAGATATCTACCTAAGAGAATCAAAGCAATAATGACACCAGCGGTTTCAAAGTATAAATTTTGCACAAATTCAAAATTCCCTTCAATTATCATAAAAACTGAATAAATACCATATACATAAGCGGCAAAAGTTCCAAGAGCTATAAGAGAATCCATATTTGGTGTTCTTTTTATTAAATTTTTGAAGCCAACAGTATAAAATTTATATCCAGCAATAACTATAGGAATTGATAAAATCATTTGTGTTAATGCAAATCGTATAGAAAATATTTCAGGACTTAAAAAATCAGGTATGAGATTTTTGCTAATAAGTTCTGACACTGCTAAATAAAGTATTGGGAATGAGAATATTGCTGCAATCCAAAATTTAGTTCTCAATATTTGGATAACTTTTTCTTTTGCTTTTCTTTCTTTTTCAAAGGGGTCATCTCCTTCCTCAATAATAGTCGCTTCATAACCAGCACTATCTACAGCTTTCTTAAGCTCAGAAAGTTTAACTAAAGAAGAATCATATTTGAATTTAGCATAAGAGTTTGCATAATTAGTCTCAACATCTTTAATACCATTAAATTTTTCCAAAGTATCTTTTACTATTTTTGCACAATGATCAGAACCCATACCAGTGATATTAAATTCGGCTTCAGTATATCTATTATCAACAGGAGTATAACCTATATCTTTGATTGCTTTAGAAATTTTATTTGAATCAGTTTTTTCTTTGTCAAATGAAACATTGCAAGTTTCTGTTGCGAAATTAACATTTACTTTAGAAACACCGTCTACTTTGTTTAATGCTTTTTCAATTTTATTTACACAAGACGCACATGACATACCTTCTATTTTAAGACTAATATTTTCAGATACAGAAGAGTTACTATAATTATGCGAAGATACGATTTTTTTCTTTTTAGAAATAGTTTTATCATTAAATTTACTAAAACATTTTTCGCTACAAAAGTAATATGTTTTCCCTTTTTGGTTAAGCGTAAATTTAGCTTTTTTAGGGTCAATATTCATCCCGCACACGGGATCTTTAATTATCTTTTTTTCCATTTTCCTTCCCACCTCTTTTTCTTTTCCTCGCCTCTACATTTACAATAATGTTTATAATAAGTATCCACATGAGTATCTATTAATTTAAGTAAAGGATTAATTGATTTATCAATTTCATAAATTCTCTCTTTGCCATTAGGTTTATATGTTACGAAGCCCAATTGTTTTAATTTTCTAAGGTTATGAGAAACTCTACTTTGTTCATATTTGAGTTCTTTTGAGAGTATTGAAACATTTTTAGGGCTTTCCCTTAAAGATTTAATTATTTCCAGACGAGATGGATCTGATAAAGAAGAGAAGAATTGAACATATGTTTCACATATCATATGATTATGATATCATATATAGTATATAAAACTTTCGGTTCAATACGCAATGTTTAAAAACAAGTCGGCAATACAGATAGTTATGAAACAAGATGTTATGAAAGTTATAGGAATTTCTTTAATAATTGTCGCGATTATCTCAAGCTTTGTGTTTTTAATGCTTAAAATAGATTTTGATAAACAGGCAGTTTTTCTATGTGAAACTGTTTCAGAAAATCCAAATATAGATATGACTGAATGTCCTGCTCATAAAAGTAATGTTCCGTGGCTAATAATATCGGGATTTGTAGTTAGCGCCATTTTAGCAATTGCTGGACTAGTGTTGATTTTTAATAAAATAAAAATTATTGAACATAAAGACGAAATAGAATTTAAGATTGATACCTCTAGACTTGATGAAGACGAAAAGAAAATTTTAGATATTTTGAGGAACAAAGAAGGTTCATCTTATCAAAGCGATTTGATAAAAGAGACTACATTTTCAAAAGTGAAAATAACACGAATTCTTGACAAGATGGAATTAAAGAAAATCATAGAGAGAAAAAGAAGGGGTATGACTAATATAATTGTTCTAAAATGAGTTTTCTGCCATTGAAACTAGTTTCAAGAGTAAGTTGTTAAGCTGTTTCTTATTACCAAATTATAGGTGAAAATATGGTAGACAAACTGAAATATGTAATAATCGGGTTGCTTGTGGTTAATGTATTATTTTTACTATACAATAGCTTCCAGCTAACAGGAGATATAAACTCTGAAATAGGTGCCAATAATGTAAGGAGTTCTAACAGTCTTAATGCAGGTCAACAAATTAATTTAAATGGACCAGATGTGATTCCAAAAGGAATTCCTGACAAATATGGGGAAGAGCTTGGAGTAAGTTTTGATGACGTTTCTGCAAGTAATCCACAAAAAGCGGATGCTACAATAAAAAAATTAGGAGAACTGGATGTTAAGCTTTCATTAGATGAAAAACAAAAACAAAGATACATTAACATTTTATATAAAATGGAAAATGGAATTTCTTGTGAATATTGCTGTGGAGCAAGAGCAATTATTTTTGAAAATGGAGAAGCCGCTTGCGGTTGTGCACATAGTTATGCTATGAGAGGGCTGACTAAATATTTGTTAATCAATCATGCAGACGAATATACTGACGCAGAACTATTAGCTGAAGCTGGAAAATGGAAAACATTGTTCTTCCCTGGGGCCATTACACAGAAAGCGGCAATATTAGAGAGTCAAGGGATAGAAACAAACTATATCAATCTTGCAAGTAACAAATACAGAGGAATAGAAAAAAGCGCTTCTGTAGGAAGTTCTGCAAGAAGTGGAATGGTTGGGGGGTGCTAAAATGAAAATGAATATAAATTATTTGATTATAGGAATATTAGTAGTGCTTTTAGTTATGTCTTCAGTACAAGCATTTCAAATCAATAAAATAAAAAGTGCTGGAACAAATGCAGGAACTACTAACACAGGAGCTCTTGATACAACTGGATGGACTGAAAACGAAATAATGAACTATGAAATGCATGGAACAATTCCTTCACGAGTAGCAGGTAGTGCTGGTTCACAAGCAGCAAGTGGTGCGGGAAGTGGAATGGTTGGAGGGTGCTAAAAATGGATTGTTGTGGAAAAAAGTCGGAAAAGAAATCGAGCAATGAAAGTGCACATAATCATTTGAAATCGAATAATGAGAATGTAAATAATCATTCCTCAAAAGGGCATTTTTGGATGATGTTTGGATGTATTGGACTAGTTGTAGTTGTATTAATTGTGTCATATTTTTTAAACTTCAAAAGTGGGTATGCAATTTGGATTTTATTAGCTGCTTGCATTGGAATGCATTTGTTTATGATGAAAGGGCATAAACACTAATTGATTTTGTTAAGTTGATTCATTTATACCAATTATTTTTAGTTGTTTATATATTTGATGGATTAATCTTAGGTTGAAATCCGAGAGGTTTATATATAAATTCAAAATCATTAGTCATATTGCGCAGGGGTAGCGAAGCGGCCAAACGCGATGGACTCAAGGATAATTGGGTCTCGATCCCATTAAGTAAAGCTGCAATTGTGGCTTACAGAGGAATCCATTCTCTTAGTGGGTTCGGGGGTTCGAATCCTCCCCCCTGCACTTTTTCTGATTTCTGAGTGCAACGAAGAAATCAAAAGATTCGTTAACATTTTGTGTTGTGAATGAGAACTTAAAAAATCTTATTTAGAATACTCAAACAATCACTTT
>CAYJUR010000073.1:0-5841 GCA_964373405.1 uncultured Methanosarcinales archaeon
TTCAATAGCTATTGTAGGAACTTCATCAATAATCATTCTTCTAAGAGTATTGACAAAAGCTAGATCTGCTTTCTTAATTAAGAAACTCATATTGTTTCCTTTTTTGTTTAAAGTTTTAATTTCCATTTTATACTCTCCTTCCTCTCTTACCGCCCTTCTTTCTGCACCCATCGTGTGGCAATGCAGTTACTTCATCAATTAATCCAATTCTTAATCCTCTTCTTGCTAAACCTCTTACTGCTGCTTGAGCTCCAGGACCAGGTGCATTAGGTCCATTATGCCCACCAGGACCTCTAATCTTAACATGCAATGCTGTAATACCTTTTTCAATTGCTTCCTCTGCGACTCTTTTTGCTGCTGTCATTGCTGCCGTTGGGGATGATTCCATTCTATGTTGTTTAACTACCATACCACCAGAAACTCTCGTAATTGTTTCAGTACCTGTTATATCTGTAACGTGAATTATTGTATTATTGTAAGACGAATAAATATGTGCAACGCCCCATCTATCTTTACCTTTTTTCTTAAGAACTACTCTCTCATCCATAACCATTTCTTTTGCCATTTTATTTTTCTACCTCTTCTTTTACTTCTGCTTTTACTTCTGCTGTATCTTCAACAAATTCTTTATCTATCTGAACTTTTGTTTCTGTACTCTTTACTTTTTCAAAATCATCTTTTTTTGAATCTTTGTTTCTTTCAGGATGTTCAGTATCATTAAATTTAGATCTTGGAGAATATGAAATTTTAGATTCATCATCAACTGTAACTAAATATGATGGAGATGGTATAACTTTGTTTCCAACAATTATGTGTTTATGAGTTATCATTTGTCTGGCTTGTTTAATTGTTCTTGCAAAACCTTTTTTCTTAACAATTGTTTGTAATCTTCTTTCCATAACATCTTTTAATTCTAAATTTAAAATATTATTTACTGTTTGGTTTTCTGTAATTAATCCTAATCTCTTAACTTTTGCTAATAACTGTTCTTTCTCAATTTTGTCTTGATTTGTCCTCTGTGAAGCTGATTTTTTTGCAGCAAAAAGAAAATCTGTTAATAATGAATTCATTTTGTAAATTTCTGTTTTATTTACTGTTCCATATATAGTTCTAATTATTGCTTCTGAATCTAATCTTTCTTTGTTCCAAGGATGCCTTGGACCACCATATTTCTTCTTTAATTTTTTCGTGTCTCCCCATAATTTTTCACCGAAAACATAATCATTTCTTTCCTGCTTTACCAGCTGGTTTTGCTGGCGCTGCTGGTGCTACTTGAGCAACCTTCTTTCTTGATACTCCTATTGACGAGCCAGTTCTAAAGTTTCCTCTAGTTCTCTGACCTCTAACTGGTAAACCTAATTGGTGTCTGAATCCTTTGTATGATCTAATTTTTGACAACCTTCTAATATCATTTTGAACATTAAATTTAATATCCACGCCATTTATGTGTCTATTTTCGCCAGTTTCATAATCCCTTCTTCTGTTGTATAACCACTCGGGAATATTATGCTTTCGAGGATTTTGGATGATGTTTTCAATTTTTGAAATTTCAGAAGGAGAAAGATGACCTGTTTTTTTGTTTTTATCAACACCGGAAACGTGGCAAACGGCGGATGCAAATGAGAAAGAAACTCCCTTGATTTTTTTCATAGCAAAATATATTGGTTTGTTTCCAGCTAAGTCTACTTGAGCAATCCTCACTAATTCGTTAAAGTTGTTTTCTGCCATTTTCGTAGTTTTGTGGAATGGTCTTTGCATACCATCCAACGCATCATATTTGATTTAAGCACCCATTTAAAAGTCTTACCATCAGATAGTGCGTAAAGCATCTTAAAGAGAAGTTGAGGTCTTTATAAAGCTTGAGTTTGAATGTGCTTATTCACTAAAATTATGATTTAATCTCCAAAATAAATCTTTCTCATAGTCCAACCATACGGAGCCATAAATGCTATTATGTAAACTAATGAAACAAATATTGCGCTATGCTCAACAAATAAAGGAATATTTGCTATATGCGAAAATTTGTTGCTCAAATTCACCATTACATACATAAAAATTATTCCCAAAACTGGCAAAAATAATCCTCCAATAATGTGATGTTTTGGATCTAATAATTCTATATCTTTTATGAGTATGTCAAACAATGCTCCAAAGCAAAGTCCAACTAAAACAAGTATGAAGAACAATGCCCAGTCAGGTATAACCCAGAATGCTGGGACTAAAGCAACTGAAACAATTAAATTTCCTGCAATACATAATAATAAAGCACACCAGAATACTAATTTTGCCATTGTTTGAGGAGATAAGAAATGGAATCTTTTGTGATATAGAATATAGTTTAGTTGATTAATTTTTTCTTCGTCCCATCCCCTTTGAGCCATTCTGTCAGTTACCTTTTCCATCTTAAATTGTATTTGTTCATTAGGTTTATAAATTTAATCAAGATTTTTAGTTTAGATAAGATTTAGTTTTAAAAAAATCGCTTCCTCATTACTTACTTTTTTCAGAGCTTACGCGTACATTATTTTCTAACTTCCCCTCAATCAAATTTCTCGCAATCTCTTTGAACTCTAAAGAGGCTCTCGATTCTGGATATAATACAACAACAGGATCTTTACATAAACTACTTCTTATATATTTGCTTTCGTGAATTTCTCCAAGAATTCTGTATTCCATCATTGTTTTTATATTTTGAGTATGTAAGTCATATTCGTCTTCCATAATTCTATTAACAATTGTTCCTAATATTCGTACTCCACTATCCTTTGCTTTTTTTATTGTTTTAACCCCTTCAACAACGGAAGGTAAGTCTGGAGTAACAACAACAATTATTTCATCCATAGATTTGAAAATATTATCATAAATTTGCCCTTCACTCCCCATATCAACAATAACTATTTCTGCAGTTCCAATTAGGTCTAATAAAACATCTTTAAATTTGTGAGATTGGATTTCTTTCTGATGCTCTTCAATAAAACTACCCGGAATTAATTTTAAACCAGAATGATGTTTGTAAGCTAAATCTTTAATATTAATTTTATTTTTTATTGCATGATGAAGCGATTTTTCTACATTATGAGAACCAAGAAATAGAGCAATATGGGGTTGATTTAAGTGCGCATCTACCAAAATAATTTCTCTATTAAATTTGTGTAATGCTGTTGATAGATTTATTGCAATAGTTGTTCTTCCTACACCACCTTTTCCTGATACGATTCCTACAAAACGAGTCATATAAGACTTAGTTCTTGTGAGGTTTATAAGTTTTGTCTCGACTTTAGGAAAAGTATATTGATATTTAAAAAATTATCAAAAAATGCTAGATAAAGCTTATATATTCTGATTTAAACATATTTGTTATGGAAGATGTGATTGAGAGACGAAAGGAGGCTTTAAAGAGACTTAAGACCGCTGATCATATGTTAAATGTTATGTATCCTTCTCTTCAAGAACCCAAAATATTATTGGCAGCTCTAGAAAATATATTTCTTGGGCTAACTTATTCACTTTCAGCATTGCTTTATTATGAACTTAATTTGAAAAGAATTCCTAGGTTCAAAGATAATTTCGAATCAAAATTTAGAATGTTCAGAAACAGAATTTGTTTGAGATATGAATTTGACAAAATTTTCATATTTTTACTGCACAATGTTAAAGAACTTGTTCAAAAACATTCGGAAAGTCCAGTGGAATTTTCAAGACAAAATAAATTTATTATTTCTGATGAAAATTATAATTTATCTGAGATTACTTGGGAAAAACTAAATAATTACTTAAATAAATCAACCGAATTTTATAAAAGAGTTTACAAAATAACTAACTCTAAAGAGGTTTATGGAAAGTAATAAAGAAAATTAGAACAATAAATAAACCAAACCATACCCAATCAAACATCCAATTGAAATGAAAGGCATTGCGGGATAGAATTTGCCTTTCTGGCCTTTAAACAATAAATAACTTATTGCAATAGTCGAAAATAAAGGAATTAGTAGAGAGCCTAAGAATCCGAAATATTTAAATACGATTCCTGCAAATAATAATGCAAATGCAATATCTCCTCCACCAAGGACCGCGATTTCTGAATTGTTGCTAGTTGTTTGTGTTTTGTTTTGACTCTTTAATGTGTTCTTAGAAGTGCTTTGATTAGAAGATGTATTCAATTTTGTTTTAATCTGTTTAAGAGAATAAGGTATCAACAATCCAGCAAATACTTTCGTTTTTTCTTGGGATTTAACTAAAGAAACCATATATTTGCTTTTGAAGACTGCCCAATAATCATATAAAGAGATTACAACTAACATAACTACGCCTGAAAAAATATTCATAATTGGAACTAATATAACTGCGATTCCTGCATAAACAAATAATTCCCCAATATTGTGAATATATAAATTTGGTTTAATAACTTTAAATATCGCGAAGAAGAGTCCAACAAAAAGAGCAACATATTCGCTAACAAAAGCGTAAACCGCAAATGTTATACATATCCAGACTGCAAGAAAGAACCAGGCTTTCCACAACAAATGCAGATTATATTTGAATAATAAAAGTGCTATTCCTGTTCCTATCAAAACTGCTATAATTAACCAAAACACAGATGTTGATTCTTCTATTTCTGGACGTTCTTGATGGAATGGCAAATCTTTGAAAACAATTTTACCTTCTAATAAAGATTTTTCTGTGTCAACATAATTGTTTAATACAAAAAGACCTATTATTTGTGAAAGCAGAAACATGGCTATTAAGATGTATGTAACTTGCTTTGTATGTTTCATTCATTAATGGATTTAAAGAATCTTTATAAATCATATAGTTATTTTAATATTTGTGATATAAATTGGTTGACAGAAAATTCAATAATGTTACTGTAAATGTTTTTTTAAGAGACGAAGAAGATATTGATAAAATTAAAAAAGCTTTCTTTAATTTGTTCCCATTCGATATTTCTAAGATAATTGTTGAAAGGAAAAATAGAGGTTTTGAAGAGAAGATAATAAGAGAATTTAGAATTGATTTAGAAAAAAATTCTCAAGTAATGCAGTTTTTGAAGTACTTGAGTTCTAAATTGGTTTCGGATGATAAAATGAAATTAGTAAAAGAATTTGATTCAAGATTTAGTGAGGATTATTTTTTTTATATAAGATTAGATAAGGATTCTTTATTGAATGGACATTATGTAATTGTTGATTCGGGAAATTGTTTTCATATAAAATTTAGTGTTTTGGCGTTTCCAAAAAATAAATTAAATGCTTTAAAAAATGTTGAAGAGTTGTTTATGCAAACGAGTTGAAGAATTTCAAAATTAGCTTCATTCTATAACATAGATATTAAAAGCTTCGCAAGATGAATTTATAACTTTCAGAAGCAGAATTGTAAGTAAGTATTGTGTGATGAAAGTAAGTTGGGATGAAATAGCATTTTGGATTACTGAAAAACTAATTTAGAGCAACCTTTTTAAACAACTCGGCTTAAATTAGGTTTATGAATGCTGAAACATATGATTTGGAATTAGAGAAAGTATGTAAAATGATTAATGAGAATTCTTTTAAGAAAGTTTGCATTCAATTGCCTGATGGATTAAAGCCAAAAGCAGGAGATATTAAAGATTCGATTGAGAAAAATACTAAAGCTCAATGTTTGATATGGTTAGGAAGTTGTTTTGGTGCTTGCGATGTTCCTTTTCAAGTTCAAGATGTAGGAGTTGATTTCATAATTCAATGGGGTCACTCAGAATGGGAATATAGTTCTACACATTTGAATCAAGTGTAATTATTTACGATTCTGAAACATATTTGGAACGATAAGAAAAAAATAAATTTCTAATCAGATGTATCTCAAAAT
>CAYJUR010000074.1:0-5800 GCA_964373405.1 uncultured Methanosarcinales archaeon
TTATGGAACTAAATATAGTTTTAACACTAATCTACTCAGGAAGAATCTCAATAGGAAGAGCTGCAGAATTACTAAATACATCAATCCAAGACATACATAAAATTGCTGTAAAACACGATATTAATTTAGGACCATCACAAGAACAACAAAGAGAAAGTTATGAAAATATGAGAAGATTGTTGAAAAAGTAATTATTCCAACCCACAACTTTTAACATTTTTCTCTTTCAAAAGCTCAGTTATCATATTTCTTATTTTATCTCCAGAACCTTCAACAAGATATTTAATATTTGTTTCTTTCTTTTTTTTATCAATATCTACAGAAATTAATTTGAATTTTTTTGTATTTGAAGTAATATCTTTCAAAACATTGTCATAATTATTAATTCCTTCAACAACAATTTTAATTTTTCTTTGATACGAACCAATTCCTTTTCTTTCTAAAAATAAGTCAGTCAAAATAACAATCCAAACAACGATATAAACAAAAGTTGCCATCATAAATTCATTTATACCAACCAATATACCAAAGATTGCATACAACCAAATTGATGCTGCTGTTGTAAAACCAAAAACTTTATCATTGCCTTTGATCAATGCTCCAGCACCAAGAAAACCTATACCTGTAACAACTGCTGCAATTAAAGCGGTTTGATTTTGACCATATCTTAAAGATAGAATTCCAAGTACGCAAGCTCCAAGTGATACAAAAATAAATGCTCCAAATCCTACGTGCTTATGCAGTCTTTGTCTGTTAAAGCCGAATATAAATGAGACTACAAATATGCTCAAAAGTTTCAATAAAGATAATGTTAATTCTTGCATATTTTAGAGATTTAAAGGGAATATTTAATGGTTTGCTATCTAAAATCCCAAAACTTTCTCTGATTTTTCATCCAGTCCAAAACTTTGCTTGACTCAAATATTCCATCAATATCGTAATTAAATTTTGTTTTAATCAAACTCTTTGCGTAATTTAATAATTCGATTTTTGATGCGAATTCTAAAGGTTTAGATTTTAACGATTTTCTTGATGCTTCTCTCGTAACCCACACACCCATAGGAACATCATATTCAGAAGTTGTAAATCTGAGTGCTAGAACTGTGCCCTGCTTTTTTAGCTCTCTTAATTTTTCTGAAATTGCCAATCTAACTGTATAATAGCCACCGACACAATTTGAAGCATAATCTTTTCTTCCGCCAGAAAATTCGTGGTCAGTCCAAACCCTATTCGATTTTAAATCGACTTCAAATAATTCGTAACTAAAAACGTCTGGGAAAAATAATATCAAATAATAATTTGACATATACCCTCCAAAAAACGCGGAATAGTTTGTTTTGCTTGAATTCACTTTAATTTCGTCAATTAAATTTTTTCCTATAATATCGTCAGTCGCAGTTATACTCCATCTTGTAGGGACTAATTTTCTGTCTTTCTTCATTCCCAAAGTTCCAACAGATAAGATTTCTGACAAATAGTTGGTTTGAAAGCCTTTATTATAAAGATAATTTATTGCATCAACGGATTTAAGATCTGTGTCAGAATAAACTTTTTCTACTACGGGCTTTATTTTAGGATTTTCTGTTAGAAAAGCTTTCTTTATTGTAGCACTAGGGCCCATAGGAGTAATTTCTTGGCCGTAACTAATATTAAAGAAAGGAACTTTGTCTAACGAAATTTCAATATCAACTGGCTTTAATGATAGTGCAACTTCTTGAGTTGTTTGTAAGTGTTTTGATGGTTCGTATGTTGAGATGTTAGAGGGATTGGTTGCTGAATTAGATGAACTATTATTTGTTTTTCTTACATCTGTTACATTTGCTTTAAACTTAGAATTAACTAAGTTTGATCTATACGCTAAAACATCTTTTATTTTATGATTTGTTTGCGACCAATATTCTGGAGCGTCATATTTCCATGCGTCTTCTGTGATTTCTGATGATGATAAAATTCCTATATTAATATTAGGATAGCCGTATCGTCCAACAAAAGGAGCTGGAGCAGAACCAAAAAAGTCTTGCTTCAGTTTAGCATGCGACTGAAACAAATTATCATATACATATTGATACTTTTTTGAGAATTGGTTTAAGCGCATCATAAAAGAGAATGTTTATTTGTATTATATAAATGCTGTGCGTAGGTGTCCAGTGGGGGAGTGGTATAGAATAATTGATATTATAAAAAACATAAACTTTAAATAGATGTAAAAAAAATGTATCGTCATGGATGAAAGTCACTGTCCTATATGTGGATTATTTGCTCATCTTAATACTCATCATTGCTCTTCTAGAGTTTTAGGCGCAATAGATGCTGCTAATATAAGAGCACTAAGATAAGAAGATATCGGCTCAACACTAATGTCAGAATTACATCTGAGCATAGGTTTTAGAATAGCAGAAGGATTTCGAATAATGACTCAAGATGAAAACCTAGATCATTTAGAACCTTTGAAGACAAAATCAAAGAGTTATTTTTTAATATATAATGAAGTTGATAAAAGGCTTGACCAAAAAAAGAGAGCATAAATTTATATATTCTATATTCGCATTTCATTATATGGGATGGTTTTCGAATTTGTTTGGGAAGAAGCAAGAAACTGAAGAAGTGAGTATTATTAATTTGTATAGTTGGTTTGAAGCAAAAACAGAGCATATTGTGAAAGCCAAAAATGAAGAAGTTGATTCTCTAATAAATAGTTTCAAACAAAGTATGGAAGAATTGAAGAGGAAAATAAAAAACTTAGAAACTGCAGAACTTCAAAATCCTAACATAACTCCTACTGAAAGATCTTATATGACAGGAAACAAAGAAAGCTACATAAAACAAATAAATTTATTCATACAACAAATGCCTGAATTTGGAGAAGATTTTGTTGAAGAATTTAATGAAATTGCAGATATTTTCTCAAAAAAGAGCCACAAAAATTATGTAATTACTTCTCAATTTTTTAAGGACCAAATTTCAGATGTTGCTAAAGAGATTTCAAAACTTTCAGAAATAGCAAATCGTATGAAATTTGGAAGTTCAAGCCAGAAATATTTGGATGTCGAAAACATAAAAAAGGATATTAAAAATCTAATAAATAAAATAAATATTAAAAAAATATTGGAAAATAAGAAGACACAAATTCTTAATGAAATTCAAAAATTAAATGACAATGATTTATTATTTCAATCCAATATTGAAGAAAAAGAAAAAAGTGAAGAATATAAAAATTACATACATGCAAACGAAATGCTTGAAAAGTTTAATAACGATCTTAAATATATGGAGTATTATATTACTGAATTATTTTCGCCTCTAAAAAGGGCTTTCAGAAAATATTCAAAAATGTCAATGATGTACGAAAAAATATTGAATAAATATGAGCAAGACGAAGTTAAGTCATGGCTGGATGACAAAGAATTAAAAATATTAAATGCTTTAAGAGACATGAAAAAATCAATAGAAAATATGGGTTTTGACGCAAAAGAACAAATAAAAATCTTAGAAAAGACAAATCAAATAAATGAAGAAAATCTTAATTCTAAAAAAGAAGAATACATAAAGACTACAAAAGAAATAAGTCTTCTTAAAGCGGAAATTATGAGAATGAGGATTATTAAAGATATTGAAAACATGAAATATGATATAAAAAAGAACAAGGAAATAATAACAGAAGAAGAAAATAAACTAACTAATGTTGAGAACGATTTGGCAGAAGTTGTTTTAGAATCGATATCAGAAGAAATAATAAAGCATATTAAAGAATTATTAAATATTAATCTGAAGATTGTATAAAAAAGGAGGAAATATGAAAGTAATTGAAGAATTTGTGAAAAATTTAACAAAAGAAGATATAAAAAAGGTTATAGAAAATCGAATTTTAATACGAATAAAAAAGAATTTTTTCGCAGCAAATTCCGAACAAACAAATTTATTTAATAAATTAAATTTAGATGTTGAGCACATAGGAATTTATTTAGGCAAGGATGATGATAAAAAGTTTGTGCCAAGCATAAATTTCATAGATATGATTTCTAAAAAATCAGATAAGAAAGTTTATGTTGATGCGAAAGGGGAATGGATGTTTTTATGTAAAAATAACATTTTACAAATGGCGATGAAGAAAAAAAATGACAGTGTTAAAAAAAATGAATTTGTTCTAGTGCAAAATATGAATGATGAGAATATTGGATATGGATTGTTTGCTGACAATACACATGTTGCGATTATAGGCTTGTTAGATAAAGGCGATTATTTGAGAAGGGAGATGAAATAATGGGTTTACATAATTTTGGTTCAGAGAAAGTTTTATAAATATTGGGTAATACTCACAAATATGAAAACTCTTGAGGATCTTGCCAAAGCAGTTGATTTGTTGATTGTAGACACTTGTGTTATTGGTCCAAAAATAAATAGAAATCGTATGGAAGGATCAATTTCAGACATTATGTTTGACTCTAATCCTGAAAACTTTATTAATGATGTTGAAGATGTTTATAATGCGCTGAATGTAGGAAATGTATTTACTGTTAGAGGTGTTATATCTGAGAAGCAACACTATTTACAACATATTGAAAATATCAGAAGATGGGCAGAAAAACAAATGGGTAAAAGGGACAAAAGATTACGTTTTTTTGACAAAATTAAAACATTGATGAAAAGAAATCAAAGATTGCTGAAGAATTGTGTTTGTGATGTAACTGATCTTAAAATCCCTTCAAAATTTGAAGAGATTAAATGTGAAATATCCTTTATTAATAGGATGATGAGATTTACAGAAAGTACTTCTGGTGCAGATGAAGATATTGTGGCTTTGGCAATTTATTTAAGTGCATTTGAAGATATGTCGCCATCAATAGTGACTGTCGATTATGAACTCGTCAGAAAACTTTATGTTTTTATGAATTATTCTAAATTAGTTGACCATAGGTTTTCATTTGATCAGAAACCAATTAATATTTATTCAACTTATGAAGCCAACCATTCTAAAATTATGCGCGAAGTGGAACTTTTGTATGAGACTCCGGATAAGGTTAATGAGAGACTTGAAGGTCGTTTATTAAAAGGAACAAAAAAAATAATTGAAAGTAAACTCAGAAAAAAATCTATTTTAATAATATACAGCTGAAGACATAAGTGATTGAACAATACATATCCTCAGCTAATAAGTAAAAGATAACTTTGCAATTTAATACTAATGGGCAAAGTTATCTAAGTTATAGCAAAAGACATTAATAATCGTATGTTACAAATGTCTTTTGCTTATGGCATGAAATGCACGAAAATTAATGTCTCTACCTATAATTAAGTCTTTCACTATAATCAGAGTGTAATTTCTTTTATTTTCTCCATAAAACTCTCCTCATCCGTGCCGCCTATTATTCTGCCTATTTCTTTGCCATCTCTAAAAACAATAAAGCAGGGTATTGATGAAATTTCATATCTTCTCCCTAGTTGTTGATGTTCCTCGACATTTACTTTTGCAAATTTTATGTTTGACATCTGTTCGGCAATTGATTCTAACACAGGAGCCATAGCCCTACAAGGACCGCACCAAGGGGCCCAAAAGTCTATAACTGATGTTCCTTTATTTATTTCATTGTCAAAAGTTTCGAGGGTTAGTTCTTTCATACAAATAAGATTAAATAAATCTTATATAAATGTTTTGAATTCTAAATATTGATGGATATACTCAAAATTAAATTATTCTTATAGCAAATCTCAATGACATATAAACTTTTAATCTTGAATAAACTTTTAATCTTGAGATTTGCTATTAGCTATTAGAGCCATTCTTTGATGCTATATTTGATGA
>CAYJUR010000075.1:0-5757 GCA_964373405.1 uncultured Methanosarcinales archaeon
CGATCTGATGTTGAAATTATATGATATGTATTTTAATGACAAAAGTAAATGGAATTCTATGACTGAATATAGTTCTAAACGAGTAAAAGATGAATTTGGATTTGAGAATTGTTATAGTGGATTTATTAAAGCTGTGAGGATTTAATGGGAATAGAAGGCGTGATATTTAATGAAAAAGTTGGCGGAGTTTCTAGAGATGGAGTAGATTTAGTTGGGGATATTTGGAATGGAGATATAGAAGGATTTAATCCATTAACTATTAGAACTATTTATTTTCCTGAGGAGAATATGGTTAGAGGTAATCATTGGAGAGAATGTAATGAAGTGCTTTATCATTTGGAAGGTTCTGATGCATTGATTAGATTATCTGGAGGAATTGTTATACAGTCTGAATTTATTCCCATAGTTTATGAACAATATACTATGAAAAAAGGTAGTAGATTGTTTATTCCTTCAAATACTGCTTTAAGGGTTGAAGGAAATAGAGGCTTAATTTTATTAAGTATGATTGATAGAAAATTTGTTGCTGATGCTCCTTGGTATCATAAAATTGAAAATCCTGATGAATATTGGTCTCAATTTAGAGAGTAATATTTTTTTTAGAAATCCCATTCTTTATTATTGTCGAAGAAATATTTTATTGTCCTTTTAAGTGCTTCTTCTAAAGGAGTATCAGCTCTGTGACTAATAACTGAATATAATTTAGTATTGTCTGATTGTAAGTGCCAAATTTCCCAAGGTCTTTTTCTTGCTTCATCAACTATTATTTCTATATTGTTGTGACCCATTAATCTTCCAATCATTTCAGCAAGTTCATAAATCTTAATTCCTTTTTCACTTCCCATATTGTAAACTTCTCCGAATTGACCTTTTTCAAGAAGATCCACAGCCATTCTTACAGCATCGCCAGCGTATTGGAAATCTCTAAAAGAATTATTTCCTAACTTAACTTTATTACTTTTAGCTAATTGTGAAATTATGACAGGTATTACATATTCGTGAGTTTCTCTTTCACCAACACAATTAAATTGTCTCATTGCAATTACAGGAACTTTTGCTTCTCTCCATCTAACTTGTACTAAACCATCTGCTGCAACTTTAGATACTCCATATGTTGAATGCGGAATTACTGGATCGTCTTCTTTGATTTTACCAGTCATATCACCATAAATTTCTGCAGACGATACTTGTAATATTCCTTTAACTTTTGCCTTCTGACAAGCTTCAAGAACTCTTAAAACTGAAGTGGCATTAATTTCAAAGAAATGCATAGGTCTTTCGAAACATTCAGGGATGTAGGGCTCTGCTGCGTAGTTGAACACATATTCTATTTGATTTTCAATTAAAACTTTTGCTAATTCATCATTTGAATCTCTTATATCTAACCATTTGAATATTGCATCTTTATGGATGTGTTTCATTGCTCCTGAAATTAAATTATCTAAAACAAGAACTTTACAACCTCTTTCATTTATTAAATAATCAACTAAATGAGAGCCAAGAAAACCTGCGCCACCTATGACACAAACATTAGTGTTTCTAATTACTCTTTCTTCTCCTCCGTTTGCTGGTAGTGAAATCCCTTTTTCATCACACAATTGTTTTAGTTTCTGAAACGTAGCTTCAGATAGTTTTAGAGTAACTTTTTTGTTTGTAACATCACTTTCTTGCATCTATGTAGAGTTTGTCCTTTAATTTATATATGTTTCTGAGGTATAAATCTATGTTATAAGTCCATAAGGTTTATAAGACGAAAATAGGAATTCGTTTGTTGAAGTGGTAAAAATATATTTTTTGTACTAAAGAAATTTAATTGCTTTTTCCATGAAATCTCTAACGAAAGGATGTAATGAGTCTTTTATATTCTCAAATTCATCTTTTGTAATGAAATGAGGATCTGCGTGTAAATTATCTAATTTTAAATCTCCTTTTCCTTCAGCAAAAAATACTATGCTTGGAGTGTCAGTTCCCTTACCATGTCCAAAAGAATCAGTATTCAAAAACATACGAACAAAACCTAACTCATGAATATTATATAATTCAAGATTACATTCTTCTTTTACTTTCTTTTTCAATGAATCGATAGTTTTCATTCCTCTATTAATTCTGCCTCCCATTGGTCAAAGAATGTTTTTCGCAGGAACACTTCTTCTTTTTATAAGTAAAATACCTCCTTTATATTTAATAAAAACATCGTGACAGATTATGGCTAAGCTTTTGTTAGCATTTATGAATGCATCATTACTCATAAAATCAGCTTTCAAATCACTAATGTTTACTTCCTTTCCATTTTCAATAAAATATTCTTTCATATTAGTCAATTATAATGAATATTATATAAATCTACTTCCACAACCAGACTTCTATTCTCATTGCAGGAAATATTCTTAATGGAGAATCCTCGTAGGCAGTAGGAAACAAATTTGCAATAGGTTCTATAATCCAATTCCATAATGCGATTTTTTTGCCAAATACTAACCTTTTTTTTATTTTATTGAACTTCCATTCGGTGTAATGATATTTGGGTTTTTGGTAGAAATCTAATGTGTTATATGTAAATCCGCGTCTATGATAAGGGTTTTTCCATGTGTTTTTTGATGTAAAGTGAGGAATATGCAAAAATAAAACTCAATTTGGTTTTAATATTCTATGAAATTCTTTCATTACTGGAGTTACATCCTTGACAAACTGCATTGTGCTTTCGCATATGATTTTGTCAGCATAATTGTCAGGAAATTTGTATGGGAATTTGTCCATATCTTGAATTACATCAACGCCTTTAAGAGGATACAAATCTACATTAATGTAATCTTTTAATATTTTGGCGCCACAACCGAAATTGAGTTTGATTTGTTTTTTCATATTATCTTTTAAGTGATATTAATTTATCGCAAATTTCTTTTATTTGTTCTTGTGTTAAATGGGATGATGAAGGGAGATATAAGCATTCGTTCCAAAATTTTTCTGCAATTGGATAATTGCCAGACACATTTATTTTACTATTTTGAAAAACAGGTTGTTTATGCATAGGATAAAAAAATGTTCTTGTTTGTACACCAAGTTCTTCTAGTTTTTTTATAACTTCATCCCTTGATAAGCTAAATTTATCTTTGTCAAGAAGTATTCCATACATCCAATAAACGTTTTTAACACCTACTAGTTCTGGCGGTGTGGTAATGCCTTCAACGTCTTTCAAATAAGTATTATACAATTTTGCATTTCTTCTTCTCATTTCAGCAAATTTATCAATATTTTCTAATTGTGCACAACCTATTGCTGCTTGAACATTTGTTAATCTATAATTATTTGCAATTTCATCATGTACATATCTTGGCTGTTTGAATCCTAAATTACGCAATCGTCTTAACTTTTCTACAATATTTTCATCGTTAGTCAAAACCATCCCCCCTTCTCCAGTTGTTATGATTTTGTTTGAATAGAAACTAAAACAAGATATGTCTCCTAAACTTCCTGTTTTTTTACCTTTGTATTCGCCACCATGAGATTCTGCGGCATCTTCTATAATTTTTAAATTGTTTTTTCGTGCAATCTCTTTAATTCTATCCATATCGCAAGGATGTCCATAAGTGTGAACTACCATAATTGCTTTAGTTTTTGAAGTAATTTTTTCTTCAATCTTTTCAGGATCAATATTCCAATCGCTTAATCTGGAATCGACAAATACAGGAATTGCTCCAGTAAATAATACAGCGTTAGCACAAGAAATAATTGTATGAGATGGAATAATTACTTCATCTCCTTGACCTATTTCCAAAGCAGAAACCGCCATATGTAATGCAGTAGTTCCATTTGAACAAGCTACGCCATACTTCATTCCACAATATTTAGCAAAATCTTGTTCAAACTTTTCTATGTATTTGCCTGCTGAAGAAATCCATGTAGTATCTATGCAATCTTTGACATACTTCATTTCGTTTCCAATTAAAGTTGGTTCACAAACCAATATCATATTTTTCCCAAGCTATCAATAATTCACTAGCTTTAAAAAGATTTAGGATTTAAAGTCATTAATGAAGGCGTCTTTTATAGGTAATTTCGAAGATCCGGGTTTTGAGGGTCTAGTTTCAGTTAGTCTTAAATTGAAGAAGTTTTTAGAGGGAAAAAGTTATAAAATAGATTTTAACAATTTTGAATGTGATATATTGCATATACATTCTAATGGTTTTTTGGAAGCAAAGAAAAATAAAAAATATGGTAATAAATGCATATATTCGTTATACTCAAATTTGAATCAATCATTTATTGGGACTTTGAGATATTATTTGGAGTATCTTTTGTTTTATTATGATGGTAAAAATAAAGATTTTAAGATATTTGTTGTTTTGAAGAATGCGTTATTTTCACTTATATCGTCTTTGATTCCTTTATCTATTAAAAGAAATTATTTTTTAAAAATGAAAAAAGTTATATTGTCCAATGACTATATAAGTCAAAAATTAAAATTAGAAAATTCGGAAGTTATAAAGTTTGGGATAGATACAAAGAAATTTAGAGCAATTAAAATTGTAAACAATGAGAAGGCGAGTAATAAATTAGTTGTAGCATATTTTGGACACAACACTCCTTTGAAAGGGATTCCAGATTTTCTAGGAGCATCTAAACTCTTGAAAAACAAAAATATTGAATTTAGGCTATATATTTCAAACTATTCCCCAAGAATTAAAAAATTAATTAAAAAATATAATACTAATGTTAAAGTTTATGGATTTGTTAAAGATATAGTTAAAGAGTATAATGAATGTGATATTATTGTTCTTCCTTACAGATCGGATGTAGCTTCAATTGGAGTTCCTTTAGTTTTGATTGAAGCTATGGCATGTGAAAAGGCTATAATTACTACAAATTTAGAATATATTAAAGAAGTTATAGAAAATACAGGAATTTGCGTAGATACTTATAACCCTAAACAAATAGCATTAAACATCCTTAAATTACGCAATGACAGGTCACTTATTGAAAATTTAGGTAAAATTGCTAGAGAAAGAGTAGTCCATAAATATAATCAGAACATTATGTTTGATGCGTATAAAAAGCTCTATGAAGACTTTACATCCAACTCTTTAAAATTCCGTCAAAAATAATTTCTGAAACTATTTTTTTGGTTTCATTAAAATCTTCGTTCTTAATTTTGATAGGCTTCAATTTCTCATTTATCTTTTCAAATAATTTCTCTTGTCTTTGAAGATCTTCAAATGGATGGCCGGGTTTTCTTTTATGAATAACCTCTATATCATTGTATAAATAAATTACTTTTGATGGTTTTGGAGAAATTGCATAAAGAAATCTTCTCTCCCAATTAGGGACATTTTTCATAAGCATTAAATCAATCGAGTATCTGTCTGTCAAAACGATTTCTTTTGTTTTTCGATTTGGCCATATTTGTACATAATATCTGCATATTAAATCGAATGCAAAAAAAGGCGCGGCTAAAGAGTAAATCAATTTCTTTTTGAAGCTAATTTTTTCTGATTTATTTTCTTTGTTTTTTTCGATTTTATTTTTTTCGTCGTGTTTCATCTCAATTTTCTTAAATTTTCGTCCGAAATATTGTATCGGTAATAAATTATTTTTTCCTCTGCCTGTATATATTAATGACGCTTTAATGTGGTTATCGTTCAGTATTTTTATAATTTCATGTGTTGTTGTCGTCTTTCCAGCACCATCCATTCCCATAAAAGTAATCATAGGCGATTTTTTTAATAATGTGGGAATTCTCCACAAAAGACTTCCAATTGT
>CAYJUR010000076.1:0-4746 GCA_964373405.1 uncultured Methanosarcinales archaeon
TGGCTTGTCCGCTTCGCTCACCCCGCAATCATTGACCAAAGCTGTTTTTAATCAGAATCTAAGGACGACTAACATGCTCTAAAAATAGCTTTCAATTCATATCAAATATGAAAAAGAAACAGAAACGACTTATTTCTATTGTGTTAAGTAAGCTAAAAAAGAAGGATAAGAACATAAAAATATTAGATATTGGCTGCGGTGAAGGATTTACTATTAAGTTGCTGCAAAAAAATGGCTTTAAGAATGTTAGTGGCTTGGATATTGTAGATTTTAGAGTATACTACGATTTTAAATTTTATGTTGGTGATATGTGCGATGATAACCTTAAGCATAATGAAAAATATGATGTCATTACTGCACTTGAGGTTATTGAACATACTAAAAATCCTTGGAACTTTATAGAAAATTGTGCTAAATTATTGAAGCCTGAAGGAGAATTGATTTTGTCAAGACCGAATATGACTAATTTGTTTTCAAGAATATATTTTTTGTTTTCTGGCGAAATGTTGAGATTTAGGCCAAAAGATACTAATAATATGAATATAATATCTTTGAAACTTATGAGAATGATGACTGCGCCTTTTTTCAAACAGAAATCCTTGCAAGGAGACAGCACAACATTTCCAATATTAAAATGGCAACTACCTCCAACAGTATTAACCTCTAATTCTTTAATTTATCATTTTGTGAGATATAAGAAAATGGGTAAATCTCATATATTTTTGCCAAAAGATGAATTTGCGAAGATAAAAGCGTTGAATACAAAGAAATAAATCTACTTTTTTTATTTCAAAATGTGATCTAGAAAAGTGCATAACTGAATGGGGATACTGCGCTGCTTTGGCCAAATATGATTAATGCTCCTGCAAGTATGAGAAGTATAATTATGGGAGTAAGCCACCAAGCCTTTCTCTCTTTAAGAAAACTCCAAATTTCTTCAAGAAAAGATTTGTTGTTGCCCATAAGTAAAAGAGTGATGTGGTGATATTTAAAGGTTTAGAATTAATCCCCAGCAATAGCTTCACTATCCCATTTATCTTTTGGATTATCGTCTCTTTTAATTAAGAAATGTCCCATAACTAAATAATCTATTCCTGTTCCCGTCATACATCTATAAGCATCTTGAGGGGTGCAAACTATTGGTTCTCCTCTTATGTTAAAAGAAGTGTTAACAAGTATAGGTATTCCGGAAATCTTACCAAACTCTTTTATTAAGTCATAGTAAAGGTGATTTTGTTTTCTTCTTATAGTTTGCAATCTTCCTGAACCATCAACGTGAGTAACTGCAGGAATTTTTTTCTGCCATTCTTTTTTTATTGGATATACCATAAGCATATAATCGGTTGGCTCTGGAATTGGGACATCGCATTCAAAATATTTTAGTGCGTCATCTTCACAAACAACTGGCGCAAATGGTCTGAATTTTTCTCTGTGCTTGACTTTCAAATTAAGAATCTCTTGCATTTCAGGATTTGTTGCATTTGATAAAATACTTCTCGCACCCAATGCTCTAGGACCCCACTCCATTCTACCTTGAAACCATCCTATTACATTATTGCTGTTGATGAGTTTTGCTGTTTTTGAAATTAAATCATTGTCATCCTTAAAATTAACATACTTTACATTCTGTGCATCTAAAAATTTCTTGATTTCAGAATCTGAAAATTCTGGACCTAAATATGCAGTTTCTTGTACATAATTTCTTTTATGCCCTAAAATTGTGTTATATACATAAGATGCTACGCCAATACTTGTTCCGCCATCTGTAGCATTTGGTTGCATCCATATTTTTTTGAAAGGTGTTTGCTTCAAAATTTTTCCATTGTAAACGCTATTCAATCCAACTCCTCCAGAAATTACAATATTCTCGCACTTTGTTACGCTATATAAATGGTTAAGCATTTTAGTCATTATGTCTTCAGTAACCATTTGTACTGCAGCAGCAATATCTTTGTGTCTTTGTGTTAATTCACCTTCAGGTTTTCTTATAGGTCCTCCAAAAAGTGAACATAACTTTTTAGAAGGCATTCTATTTTTGTAATGATATATAAAATAACTCATTCTAAACCTGAAACTTCCGTCATCTTTTATATCTACAACTTGAAGAAGTTTTTTATAGTATTCGTTAGAAATTCTATTTGTATTTCCATATGCGCTTAAGCCCATAACTTTGTATTCCGAGTTGTTGACTGAGAATCCAAGGTATGCAGTTATTGTTGAATATAATAATCCAATTGAATGAGGAAATTTAATTTCCTTCATTAAATTAATTTCATTCTTTTCTCCAATTCCATATGTAGTAGTTGTCCATTCTCCAACCCCATCAGCTGTTAATATTGCGCTTTTTTCAAAAGGACTTACTAAAAAAGTGCTTGCGGCGTGAGCCATGTGGTGATTTATAAACAATATATCTCCTTTATACTTTAGTTTTTTTTTAATTGTTTTTGTAACTCTCAACTTTTCATTTATCCACGATGGAAGAGAACTAACAAATGTTTTATAACTTAAAGGGAATGCGTATAAGTGTTGCGAAAGAACTCTTTCAAATTTAAGAAATGGTTTTTCATAGAACCCAATATATTTGACTTCTTTTATTGTGATTCCAGCATCTTTGAGACAGAAATTGATTGCATTTATTGGAAATGTATTGTCGTGTTTTTTACGAGTGAATCTCTCTTCTTCAGCTGCGGCAAGTATGACTCCATCTTTTAAAATCGCTGCAGATGAATCGTGATAATAACAACTTATTCCTAGTACATACATTTTTTCCTCTCAAAATTGTTTATAATATCTTTCAATTGACTCTTTTTTTAAATTTAAATCTGACCAATATGAATCTATATCTTCCGAAATCTCACTATCTAAAAATTTCTTTTTTACAATAGCTCCAACAATTGATGAAAATCCAACACCTACAAAATATACTATTGTTAGTAAAATGGTATTTATTATTATGTTTATGATTAGACCAAATTCTTTCATTCCATCTGTAAAATCTCCAAAAAAGCTCATTTAAGCCACCTTTTTAAAATTAATCCTAATATAATTACTATTAATGTAATCCCAAGTATGTGATAAATTTGCCATGTTTTTGGAAGCTTTTCTGTAATTTTAAGCACAAAATATAATAGAGTTGAAAAAATTGCATATGAAAGTATAAATCCAAATATTTGTCCAATTTTCATATACTCTAGTATAATTTAAGTTGTTTTTAAATGTTGTTTATAAAAATGAGCTAAAAATTGTTTAACGCTTATATTAATTCAAACATAGCGAATCCACTAGTTTGCTGCTAGTGGTCCCAGCAATCATTGACAAGTAGTTTCTTTATTTCATTAATGTTAGAAAGCTTTAGTTGAGGACATAATTAACATTCTAATACATGTCCTCAACTACTGATAACTTTGCGATTCAATGTTAATAGGCAAAGTTATCATAGCTAATTTTGACTCATATCAAATCGAATGTCAAAATTAGCTAATACTGAAGGACATTCAATACTTAGATACTTTTGTTTAGATAAATTTAGAACACAATTTATGTCCTTCAGTATTTAATAAAATAACTCCTATTAAATGAGATCCTAAAAATATTTTTTTAGATAATGAGTATATTTATGATAATCAACAAAATATGCTTATAAAGCTTTGTAGGACAATCATCCATAATGCTTTTAAATGGTAATTTATTATGATGAAATATGGACAGATTATCGCAGTTAGAGGCAAGAAGCATATATATTATTCGAGAAGCTTATGCTGATTTTAAAAAATTAGGAATATTATGGTCAATTGGAAAGGATTCAACAACACTTATGTGGCTTTGTAGAAAAGCGTTCTATGGTAAAATTCCATTTCCTGCGATACATATTGATACTGGACATAAATTTCCAGAAATGTATAAATTTAGGGATGAATGGACTAAGAAATGGGATGTAAATTTGATTGTTGGTGGTAATTTTGAAGCAATTAAAAATGGAGTTAAATGTTCTCCTGGTAATACAGATGCTTGTTCTCAAGAACTTAAAACTAAGGGTTTGCAAATGACAATTGCTAAATATGGATTTGATGCACTTATTTTAGGAATTAGAAGGGATGAACATGGTGTTAGAGCAAAAGAAAGGTATTTTTCTCCTAGAACAGAAGATTTTAAATGGAATTATAAAGATCAACCTCCTGAACTGTGGGATCAATACAAAAATAAAATGGAAAAAGGTCAACATTTTAGAGTGCATCCCTTATTGCATTGGACTGAGTTAGATATTTGGGAATACACACAAAGGGAAGGTTTGCCAGTTAATGAATTATATTTTGCTAAAAATGGAAAAAGATATAGAAGTTTGGGATGTGCACCAACAACAAATCCTGTAATTTCTGAAGCAGATACAATTCCTAAAATAATTGAAGAATTGAAAACAACAAAAGTTGCAGAGAGATCTGGCAGAGCTTTGGACAAAGAAAGTATGCATCAAATGCAGAAATTAAGAAGTTTGGGGTATATGTGATTAATTTGAAAACGAGGGTGTAAAAATGTGCATATTTTGTAGGATAGTTAGTGGTGAAGTTCCGTCTCATAAAGTTCATGAGGATCGCTATACATTAGCTTTTTTGGATTGAAACCCTGTAGTCGAAGAACATACTGTTTTGATTCCAAAAAAACATATTGAAACAATATTTGATTTAGATGGTCATTTAGCACAAACACTGGGAATGTACAAACAGTTGTTGCTAGAAAATTACAGAACGT
>CAYJUR010000076.1:4756-5671 GCA_964373405.1 uncultured Methanosarcinales archaeon
AGTAAAAGTGGAAAGGAAGCAAGTAAAGAGCAACCTCATTTACATTATCATCTAATTCCAAGACAATATGGAGATAGATTGTGGGGAAGAGATGATGGAAATAAATCATTGGTTCCTTTAGATACTTCGTCAGGATTTGGAAGATTGATACCAACAACAGATGAGCTTGAAGCGATTGCTAATAAAATTAATGGGTAATAACATGGAAAAAGAACACATGAATATTGTTATTGTAGGTCATGTAGATCATGGAAAATCTACAATAATTGGAAGACTTCTCTATGATACTAACTCTCTTCCTGACGGAAAAGTCGAGGAATTAAAAGCAACTTGTGATTTATTAGGTAAGCCGTTAGAGTTTGCATTTATTTTAGATAATCTTGAAGAAGAAATGAAGCAAGGAATAACTATTGATACTACGCAAATCTTTTTTAAAACTAAAAAAAGAGATTATGTTATAATTGATGCTCCTGGACACGTTGAGTTTGTTAAAAATATGATTACAGGTGCAAGTCAAGCAGAATGTGCTTTGTTAATTGTTGATGCTAAAGAAGGGGTTAAAGAGCAAACAAAAAGACACGCATACATATTATCTTTATTAGGATTAAAACAAGTAGCGGTTATAATTAATAAAATGGATCTGGTTGAGTATAAAAAGGTTAGATATGATGAAGTTGTTAATGAATTGAAATCATTTTTGACATCGATTAAAATAACTCCTTCTTTTGTAATTCCAATTTCTGCAATGAACGGTGAGAATATTGCAAAGAGATCAGAAAATATGTTTTGGTATAATGGTCCAACAATTCTTGAAGCGCTTGATACTTTCAAAATTAAAGCAGAATTAGAAGGATTGCCTATGAGATATTCTGTGCAAGATGAATTTAAGTTTGATGAAAATAGAATATAAGTAGG
>CAYJUR010000077.1:0-5660 GCA_964373405.1 uncultured Methanosarcinales archaeon
ATATTTATTTAGATTCATTTATTCAGATGGTACTTGATTTGGTTGAAGTAGCCTTTACAGAGATTGCAAGAAGAGGTATAAAAGTTCTTATCACATTTGACCAAAAAACTTATGAACGGGATCTTGAAAAAATGGCGAATGGAGATAAAAAAATTTATCTTTTATTTGATGATGACTTTTTGTTTGATATAAATCCTCTTTTAAAGTTTGTTTCGAATGAAAAAAAGAAAATGTATGAAGCAATGAAAATCAGATTTCTTAATGATAATTGACTCTCTTTGGAAATATTAAAATTCTTTATACTATTGAATAAGTAAAGTAACTTTATCAATACAATCAGAAAACAGATGGAGACTAATTGGTTATGGAGTGATTGAGTCTAACTAAATTATTCTTTTTATGTGATGTTTAATGATTTTAAAATATCTTTATTGTTTAAATATATTTTTTCATGACTGAGTACAAATATAATTTTCGATTTTTGTAGTACAAATTTATGCATCAAATAAAAATTAAAATTTGAGACATAACCTTCAAAAAGATATCTGTCTTAGTTACATTATATTTTAAAATAAGGACAGATTATGGCAAATCAAGATTTAGGGGAATTAAGAACGCAGTTGCTTAAAGCTCGTTTTGGAAATGAAGAAAAGAAAGAAAAACTCTTAGCACTAGAGAGAAGAGTAATTGTTGAAGGATTTCAAACGATTTCTAATTTAGGGCTGACTGTTTTAGTAATGCTATATTCATTAGATTGTCATCAAAAATCAGGTGAAAATCCAAGAAATAAAACAGTATATTTTTTTATGGATGCTTCAGATTGTATTGATATTGTGCCTCTATTAAATTATGCTTCAGAAAAAACAAGAAGAGCATACGCTCGTATAAAATATTCTAAATAAGGTTTAGGCACTTAATAATTCGCCAGAACAAAAACTTACAATTAAAATTTTGTTTTCAACGCCAGTAATAGCACTTATTTCTTTTACTAATTTGAATGGAGGTGTTGATTCTGCTAATGGGATGGGGCGATGTTTTGGGAATATGATTTTATAAGGATGACTTACTCCAGGATTTTGCTCAATGTGTCCCCCAAGTTTAATTATAACTTTTTGTATATTGCTTAATCTCCAACCATTATTTAATTTTCCTATTATTTTGATTTTTGAGTTGCCTTTCTTTTGTAACTTTTTTATTCTTTTTTTCAATTCTATTTCTAATTCAATTACTTCTGATGCATCTCTTTGCATCTTGTCAAGAATATAGCTAATGTAATTTACAATTGTAATTAATTTAGTTTTTTGTTTTTGTATTTGAGAGAGTATTTGGATTTTTAATATGTCTTCAACTATGCCTAATCCTGAATTTACAGAGCTTTCTAGAGTTTCAAGCTCAGTTTCGATGTTAGTATAAAATTTCTTAAACTCTTCTTTATACTCAGGTTGAGATATACTATTTATTGTTTTTAATTCTTCAAAATGAGAGTTTTTTAGTTTGGGTAAAATTCTTTTTTTTTTCTTAAGAGCGCTCTTAATTCTACAAAATGTTCAATAAGAAGCATATTGTCAGCGATTGTGAGTATTTTTCTAATCCGTATTACATTTTTCTTAAATATATTAAATTCGTCTCCTGAAAAAAAGCCAAACAACATTATTAGATTTAATACTTTATTATTAATAAATCTATTGTAAAATTAAATTTAGAAATAAATATTGCAAATTTACAATAAGCTTTATAAACATATGTATTTTAAAATTCAATATGAAACGCATTCCTGATGACAAATTGCAACATTATGATAAATTAACTCTTAGTCTTATAGAATCAGGTAATCAATTAGATACAGCATTAAAAAGAAGGAGCGAAAATATTTATTTAGATTCATTTATTCAGATGGTACTTGATTTGGTTGAAGTAGCCTTTACAGAGATTGCAAGAAGAGGTATAAAAGTTCTTATCACATTTGACCAAAAAACTTATGAACGGGATCTTGAAAAAATGGCGAATGGAGATAAAAAAATTTATCTTTTATTTGATGATGACTTTTTGTTTGATATAAATCCTCTTTTAAAGTTTGTTTCGAATGAAAAAAAGAAAATGTATGAAGCAATGAAAATCAGATTTCTTAATGATAATTGACTCTCTTTGGAAATATTAAAATTCTTTATACTATTGAATAAGTAAAGTAACTTTATCAATACAATCAGAAAACAGATGGAGACTAATTGGTTATGGAGTGATTGAGTCTAACTAAATTATTCTTTTTATGTGATGTTTAATGATTTTAAAATATCTTTATTGTTTAAATATATTTTTTCATGACTGAGTACAAATATAATTTTCGATTTTTGTAGTACAAATTTATGCATCAAATAAAAATTAAAATTTGAGGCATAACCTTTATATATTATCATAAAACTTGTCAATTTATGTCCAAAGACCTAACAGTTGTTGTACCTGCATATAATGAGCAGGATTCTATAGAAAAGACAGTACGACAAATTTCAGATGCAGTACCTGACGCAACAATATTAGTTGTTGATGATTGTAGTAAAGATAGTACGTTAAAGATTCTTATTGGGCTAAAACAGATATTCAAAAATCTCAGCATCATACATCAAAATAAAAATGGAAACTATGGAACCGCATTAAAGACAGGATTTTACAATACAAAAACAAAGTATGTTGCTTTCTTAGATGCGGATGGAACATATCCTCCAAGATATTTGCCTATCTTTCTTAAAATCGTGCAAAAAAGAAATCTTGATGCGATTTATGGAAACAGATTTGGTGGAAAAAATGGTATGCCCTTAGTTAGACAATTTGGGAATAAATTACTTACAATCGTTTTCTTCGTTTTCACATTAAGATTATTGCCTGACATTTGCTCAGGGGAAAGATTGTTTGTTACAAAAAAATTATTAAAGTTAGACCCAAAAACTTTACCAAAAAAATTAGACTTTATAACGGGCTTAACAAAACGAATGGTTACAAGAAAATTAAAGTTTACAACATACCCAATAGATTATCCTAGAAGGGATGGTCAATCTAAATTGAACATTTATGCAGATTTCTTAAGAATGAGTTGGAATATAGTGAAGTATAGGTAATTTCAGTTAAATTTATAATCAAATTCTATTTAATATAGCAAATGACTGACTGCATATTAGTTTTATCTTGTGGTATTAAGAAAGATGGATCTATAGGAAACGAAACAAAATTAAGAACAGATAAAGGAATTGATTTATTCAAAAAAGAAAAAGTGAAATATATTATTTTCTCAGGAAAAGATTCTTTTCTGGGTTCACACAATCTTAAAACAACATTAGCAAAATCTATGCAAATTTATGCAATCAAAAAAAGAATCTCAAAAAACAAAATTCTATTAGAAGAAGAATCTTTAGATACAATTGGAAATGCATTTTTCACAAAAGAAAAAATATTAGTTCATATGAATTTGAAAAGTGTAATTGTAATAACGTCTGACTATCACATGCAAAGAACCAAATACATTTTCAATAAAATTTTAGGAAACAAATATAGCATAAAATATGTTTCAGTTAAATCAAATAGAAATACTGCGCAAAAAAAGAAAGAAGAAAAAGCAATGCTAAATATAACGAAAGATATTCTGGAAAAAGCTAAAACAGAAAATGATATTAATAAAGCAGTCTTAAAGGATCATCCAGCATATTCAAAGAATCCTAAATATAATGTTGATGAATTGATTTATATGATGAAGAGGATGTTGAACTAAGCTAAGTCTGAAACAACCCCTCTACAATCTTCTATATTTCTTTCTATATCTAAATTATCGCACACAGAATCATCCTTCAAATTTGCACCTAAGAACCCATAACATCTTACTCTCGAATTTTCTAGTTTTGTATCAATCATATTACAAACTGAAGCATCAGCATAAATTTGTCCTAACTCAAAATAACATTCTTGTACAGTATTTTCTTTTCCAGTTAGTTCCAAACCATCACATAAGTTTATATCTTTTCCATAAACAGCTTTTTGTGTTTGGCATAAAAAGATTAGTCTTTTTGAATAAAACTTTTCATCAAAAGTTAAATTAGAACCAGTCTCAAAAAAACAATTTTCTTTTTTCAAAAAGATTTCAGAAAGTTTTTGATGAAACAAACAAGAACTTCTCGGATAAATATTTTGAGATACGGCAAAACTATCTCCAGTGGCTTTAATTTTTGCCTTGACAGGCGCATCATCACAATCACTCATTCTGAATTGTTTCAAACTTGCAGATGTGAAATCCCTATCATATGTAAAATAATTTTTGTCATAAGTATAATACTGATATAGTTTTACTATATTTTCTATCTCAGCATAATTTAAACTAACAATAACTGAATTAACATATCCTTCATTTAATTTCAAAACCATATTTCCATAAAGATCGTTTTTTTCAATTTCGTAATTTATTCCATCAGAATTACATCCCATCAAAAATAGCATCAACAAGAACATACCAAACAAACTAAGCAAAACAATCTTCTTCATACCATCAAAAATCAACTTATATTTTATAAAGCTTATGAATGAATTTAATCTTTTATTCAGAATTTGTAGCAAATCTTTTTAAACCTCTCATTCAATTTAGCAGTTATGGCAGAATTTGAAGACTTGAACATATCTGAAACGGAATTTAACAATCTTATAATCAAAGCAAACCAAACGTATATAGAAAATCAATCTAAAGAAGTTGGCTTTGGTAAATGTATTTTTTTATCATATTACTGCAGTTTGAATGACTGCGATTTCTGTTATAGATCAATCACAACAAAAGAAGATTCTGATCCCAAAAAAATGAGAAGAGGAATTCCATCAATGTTGACTGAAGCAATTTTAACAAAAGTTTTTGGTTGGGAAGTTGAATTTTTGACAGGGGGATATGGAATTTTTTCATACGACGAAATGGCAAAAATTTTAAAATATGTTTCTATAATTATGGAAAAACCTGTATGGATAAATTTAGGGGCTATGGGAAAAATTCAATTGGAAAAATTTAAGCCATATGTTGAAGGTGTTGTTTGTTCTTTAGAAAGTATTGATGACGAACTGAGAAAAAAAGTATGTCCATCTAAACCAAAATCAGCATACGAAAATTTATACAAAATTGCAAGTGAATTAGGTAGCATAAAAAAAAGTATGACTATGGTAATTGGAATCGGTGAAAATCCATCTCATTTAGAACAAATGTTTGCATTCATTGACAAACATAAGTTAAACAGAATCACATTTTACGCATTAAATCCAATTAGAGGAACTCCATATGAAAAAGGTCCTGATCCAAGATATTATGCGTGGTGGATTGCACAAACTAGATTAAGATATCCCAAAATGCATATAATTGCTGGAACAGGTAATGACAGAACATCTGAAGCAGAATTATTATACAGAGCAGGAGCAAACACAATTACTAAATTTTCTGCAGTCAAACACTTCGGAACAAAAGCTGCAATGAACATTGAAAATGCAGCAAAAAGTGCAGGGCGAATATTTAAAGGGACAATGTCGGAGTTACCTGAAATGGATTGGAACAAATATGTTGACAATATTAATTTTGAAATTGATGCAGATAAAGAAATGATTCTTAAGGAAAAATTAAAGCTAAAACTAAGTGAATATTTGTCGAGAAT
>CAYJUR010000078.1:0-5597 GCA_964373405.1 uncultured Methanosarcinales archaeon
TTTTTAACTTGAGTTTTGCTATTAGCTAATATCCTGTAATTTTCAATAATCAAGGAGTTTAGCTATTAGAAAGGCTTTTTTTAATGGTTCGAAATTTTTCTCAGCCATTTTTATCCTTCTTATAATTCTCAGCTTAATCCAACAAAAGCTACTTTCCAAAAAGGCATAAATGTTATGTTATTTACTTTTTTTTCAGCATCCTTTGAAATTATTGTACCCTTCTCAACATTGAAATGTCTCATAAAGAATCTAATATTTTTGAGATCTTTGTTTAAAATGTCATTTTTATATTTAATTTCTATTGGAAATCCATTTAATATAAGGTCTACCTCTTTTTCTTTTTCTCTCCAATAAAAAGGTTTTTGTATTTGAGAGATTAAAAAATTTTCAATTTGTATACTTTCTTCAATTCCGTATGTAAAGCAAGGATGATATGGATAAACTTTTTTTAATTTGCGAGATGAACTCAATTCTCCTTTTCTATAATTTCTGACAATTTTTATTATTAATCCGGTTTGCAAATAATTAATATGCTTTAAGAGAATTTCTTTTCCTCGTCCTAAATCTCTTGAAAGACTATCAACATTAAGTATAAAACCTGGAGACTCAAAAAATATATTTTTTAATACATACAATAAGTCTGTGTCGGCATCGTGAAATTCTTTCTTTATATCATATGAAATTATTCTGCTTAAAACGATATCATCAACATATTTGCGAATTAAAATATCAGATCGTTCTGTTGCAATTTCAGGAAAAGGAGTTTTAAAATACCAAAAAACATTTTCTCTTAGCTCTTTACTAAATAGGTTTATCTTTGTCTTGTCAAAAGGTAGTTTATTAATATTTATCCACTCTTCAAAACTCAAAGGTAGGAGATTTAAAAATTCTATTCTTCCAGCCAAACTCTCCGAAGCATTTTTAAAAAGAGAAAAATTAGACGAGCCAGAAATAAAAAATTTTATATTTGGGTAAAGATCGTAAAAAACCTTAATTTTATTCTGCCAATTATCTAATTTCTGTACTTCATCAAAAAAGAAATAATATTCTCCTTCATCAAGAGTAAGATTATTCATTTCTAAATATTTTGAAACAAGACCATTAAATTCCAAGATCTTTTCATCAAAAGAAAAATAAAAGATTCTATATGAGGGGACATTTTTCTTTAACAAATAATCAATAGTTTGAAACAACAAAGTTGATTTTCCAATTCTACGCAAACCATATATTGCAGTAATCTGTCTCTTTTTTATAGAATTAACTAACACATCAAAAAATGTTCTCTTAAAATCCATAACTAATGATTTTCTTACATTGTTTGTTTTCCACCAAGGATTAAATAATAATATCATTTCTTCCATATTCGTCAGACATATAGAACGAATATATAAAGGTTTCGTTCTGTTAGTAGAACGAATATTGCTATTTGAGCATGTTTAGGTTATAAACGAAAATTATTGTAACATTGACAAAAAATATACGATATAATTTAAAATAGTATACTATATCAATTTTTGAGTAAAAAACGAGTCAAAAACGCTTAACATACACAAACCAATCAAAAACCTTATATACTTAATTTATATTGCTTTTAGTATGTCATTAATACCTCAAGAATTACAGGAAACTGCAGTAAATGAAAGATTGAATGTTAGCCTTCTAAAATCAGCAATAAGAAAAGCTTGGAGAGAAAAGAAGAAAGAAATGGGAGATCTAGATAGAGTTAAAGACGCAGCCCAAAGAAAAGATTTAGCAAAACTTTTAAAATCATTAAAAAACTTATCGGATGATGCTGAAAAATTTGAAGATTTGATGGTCAAAAAATCAGTTGGAAGAATTATTAAAGAAGAAAATGAAGCATTAAAAGATATACAAAAATATGAAGATTTATTGAGGTATTTATCACAAGTTGGAGTTCCTCCTGCTGTAATAAATCAAAACAGCGATTTTATACTTACCATTCTTGGACATTGGTTAAAAGACATAAGAAATCAACAAGCTCTTTTAGGAGATTTGGATAGAAAAGTCCAAACACTTATGAAACAAGCCAAAAGTAATTAGTCTTCTACATCATCACATAATAAAGTCCTAGAATAATCAATAAAGCTACAATAATTATTAAAACTATCATCAACATAACAACTTTTTTGTTGTCAAAAATTGAAGGTAATTCTACACTCTCAACTCCACCTTCAACATTTTCATTAACACTCTCATCAACATTATCTACAACATCTACATTATCACTTCCAACATCAACATTTATACTCTCTTCTTGAGTATCATCAACATTATTTTGTACAGGATTTGTAGTGGGTTGACTTTGCGTATTACATTGCTTTACTTCAATAACAATCCTTTCTTCATCGCTTTCATCATTATGGTCAAAAAATGTTCGAGCAAATAAGTTATATCTGCCAGGAACAACTGAAGAAGATATAGTAGCCCGAGATACAGAATTATATGTATAATCAATATCTCCAGGATCATTTGACAATTCAAAATCTTCTCTTATATTAATTCCCAATTCTTCGCTTCTCAAAGAATACGCCGCATCTTTCTGATCGTTTGAACCAAAATTAGAAACTTCCACATTAAAAACAATTTCCCTATTACATTCAACTATTAATTGACTAATATCTAATCTTGAAAATCTCACATCATCCTGATCTTTCTCTATCTCAATCTTTCCTGAGATTGTAGCAGTATGTTTTACGCCACGTTCATCCCTTCCTTCAGATGTAATTGTAAAATCATATCTTCGCCCATCAATAACATCTAGAGGGACATCAAAGTTAATTTTTCTTGACGCTTTTTCATTTGCATCCAAACTCACATCAGTAAAACTTAGCTCTAAATCATCCCTGCTTTCATCAACAAAATCTTTAATAACTAAATCAGTAGAAACATCTTCAATTCTTGTATCATCACTAAATAAATTCTTTAATTCAACTTCAACATCAATAACTTCTCCAGGACCTGTAACTATAATTTCTCCCGGATCTAAATTTTGCCCATCAAAATCTACTTTAGAAAATTCTAATTTGTCTGCCTCAGATAAATCTACACTTATCCCAAAATAATCTTGGTGAGTAGGATCCAGAATATCAGATGCATATATGTCAAAATTAGTTTCACCTAAAGGATCTGAAGAATCAGTATTAATTGTATACGTAATTGCTTGAGTAGCACCACCATTCAAATTAAAATTGTTTGTACTATACACAACATTAAAAGTTGTAGGATTTGGATCAGTAACTAAAGTAATAGTTCTTGTTGAAGCACCTTTGTTATGTACATCAAAACTTCCTTGAAAAGAATCTCCTCTATCCCCAACAAAATCAGGATTTGATGGATTCAAATTAATTATTTCAATATCTCCCAAAGATTGGGGTGTTGCTGTAACTAGAACGGAAACTAACAAAATTGTAAACAATAGTATTAATTTTGCCCCCTTCATTTTATGTGATTTTATGAGCGGTATATTTAAAGCTGATGTTCAGAACAGTTAATTTGAACATCAGCATAGCTAAATGTCAAAGACAGCAACTGTCTTTGAGCACAGTCGCAAATCCACTCTACAATTATAATAACAACTAGTCACGACTAGTGGATTCGCGATGTTTGACTATTACACATTAATCTCAAATTTAGCTAAATACTGAAGAACATAAATTGTGTTTTGAATCTATTTGACAAAAACATAGTTCCTTCAGTAGTAGTTGAGGATATGTTAGAGTGTTAGTCATATCCTCAACTAAAGGTTGCTTGGGTGGAAGGTGAAAATCTGTATAATCTAAACTTGAGAGCAATCTTTATAAACCATCCATCAAAGTCAAAGGATATAGGAAATGTGGGCAAGGTCCTGAATCCTGGAGATGAATAAAATGATGTACAAATATATTAAGAATTCGTGGAATTCTGACAACGAATTAACAAAGCAAAGAACTGCTGAGTGGAAGAAAGAATCTGCAACACTCAAAGTAGAAAGACCTACAAGACTAGATAAAGCTAGAGAATTAGGTTATAGAGCAAAACAAGGAATAATTATTGTAAGACAGAGAATCTCTCGGGGCGGTCACAGAACAAGAGAAAAATTTTCAGGGGGTAGAAAACCTCGAAAAATGAGAAGAAATAAAATAGTAAATCTAAATTATCAATCAATTTGTGAAATAAGAGCTCAAAAACACTTCAAAAATATGGAAGTCTTAAATTCGTATTTTGTTGGAAAGGATAAAGAATATTATTGGTTCGAAATAATTATGATTGATCCAAACCATCCCGCATTAAAAAGCGAATTCTCGTGGATGTTACAAAACAAAAAGAGAGTTATGCATGGTAAAACTTCAGCTCAAAGAAGAGGTAGAGGATTACAAGGCAAAGGTATAGGATATGAGATTAAAACTAGATAGATTTTTTTGTTTTATTTCTTTCTTTTCAGTCGGGTCTAATTTTAGTATAAATTTATATACTAATTTAGCATAAATTAAATTATGACTCAAGCTTCCCCCATTTTTACAATATTCCTAACAATACTTTTCTTTTTAGTAATATATTGGGTTTTGATTGGACAAAAGAAGCATAAAGAAATTCTTGAGGGGAAAAAATGAGTTCTTCAAAACTGAAAATAAGATATTTATTTCTGACATTGGCAATCTTAGTTTTAATCATAAGCAGTTGTCAACAATCAAATAAAAATGTAATTATATCTGAAAAAGAAATAAATTTAGAACCCAATGACGAAAAAACATTTTATATTGGGATAAATAATATAAACGACGAAGACAAAAAGTTCAAAATAAGTTACGAATGCAATAATTGTAATGATGAAATAAAATTACAAATGTTTCCAGAAATTGGATTGCAAGCAAATAGAGAGGGAGCGTTTCCTATAAAAATAATTGCATCAAATGAAATCAAAGAAGGAAATTACGAAATACAAATTAAAATCATGGAAGAAAATAAAGAATCTGTAACAAAAACTATTATTATTAGAGTAAAAAGTGAATTAAATGAGATAATTAAAGAAAGGATTAATGATTTGTGACTACAAAATCAAATTTAGAAAATCACTATGCACTTTTTGAAAAAGGATTTACATATCTTTTATAATCCATGATGGGACATAAACTTAACTTTCCCCCAGCATCATCCATTGCCCTTATTAAAATTTCCTTAAATTCGGAAACAGATTCAAATCTGTCGTCAGGATTTCCACTCATTGCTTTAAGGAACGCATTTGAAAGATAAGCTGGAATTTTTCTGTTGTGAACTTTTGGACCTCTTATGTACCTTTTTCTTGTCCTATCCAATTCTGCCCTAATTTTGGTTTCAACTATACCCGAACCTTTTTCCTCTAATTCATTCATTCGAGGCAAAAACTTATCAAATATATCTGCATAAGGATGAATTCCTGTCAATAATTGATATCCTAAAATTGCAAAATTAATTATATCCGCTCTTGGAGAAAACCTATAATGTGTATCTCTAATTTCAGGTGCAAAATGCATCAAAGAAAAAAAGTAATCCCCACTTTCACTATGTGCACCTATCCTCTGCATTGTATCCATGTCAATAATTATTGAATGATTTGGAAT
>CAYJUR010000079.1:0-5449 GCA_964373405.1 uncultured Methanosarcinales archaeon
CCTAACTTTACAAGATAGCTAAATTCAACTCTCAATTTTTAAGCTTTTATAGACGATAAAAAGTTCTTTGTATTGGCTTCCTATTGTATTACCTATTTATATCAAACAACAATAACCGATATTAATATTCGATATAACCGAAAGCTTTATATACTAGTATTACCTATAAAAGAGTATAAAAGATGGTATCCCTCTTTAAGAAAAAGTTCAATGGAAGGACTTATTGGTATCTGGGCGAGAGCCAACGTGTAGAGGGAAAACCCAGACTGATTTGGCAAAAATATCTCGGGACCGCAGAGAAAGTCAAAGAGTATTTTGAGACTGGCCTTGCGCCTCAACAAATTGATGTTTTAGAATTCGGCAGTGTTACAAGCCTGTTTTCCATCGGTGAAAACCTAAATTTTGTCAAGGCCGTTGACAAAATTATTTCAAAAAGACAACAAGGATTAAGTGTTGGGGGGCATCTTTTATTGACGATTATCAATCGCATTGATAATCCGCTAAGCAAGAACCAATTATCAGATTGGTTTGATAATACTGTTTTGAAAAGAATATTTGCAGTCAAATCTTCTTATTTATCTTCACAAGACTTTTGGAACCATTGGAAGAAGATAAATCAAGAGCAAATTGATTTAATTCAAGAAAAGCTTCTCGATGAAATTCTTCCGTTGATTGATATAAGAGAATTGGTATTTGATCCAACCAACTTCACAACTTATATCGAAGAACATAAGAAAAACAAAATGCCACAATTTGGGCATTCGAAGGAAGGACGCAAAGGTTTACGTCAAGTAAACCTTTCTTTATTGGTTAACAAAAAAGACGGTGTGCCGTTATGGCACCATACTTACGACGGAAACATCAATGATGTTACAGAGTTCAAAGAACTCATAAAAACTTTAACAAAAAGAATTACAAGTTTTAGCAGACTATGCAAAGACATTGCTCTTGTTCTTGATAAAGGAAATAACAGCACGAACAATATCAAAAATATTGATAAGAAACTTCACTTTTTTGTTGTTGGCTCTTTGAAACCAAGTGAACACCAAGATCTTTTTGAAATTCCGCTCGAAGAATTCAATGAAGAATATGTTAATGCAAAAGGAGAAATAACTTTCTGCACAACGACGATAAAAAACGTCTATGACGGAAAGAAAAAAATTGTCGTGACTTACGACAATAAGCTTGCATACAATCAAAAAATAAGGACGGACAAGGCGATACAAAAAGCCCTCAACAAACTGCAAAATCTTAAGGGCAGGATTAAAGATTCAAGCAAAAGCAGAGATGAAATTCTGATAAAAGTCAATGATGTCGTCGGTAAAAGCTATTTGAAAAACCTGATATCCTATAAATTAGAAGAAACAGTTAATGGATTGAAACTCACATTCTGGGAAAATGAAGAAGCCTATGAACAGAAAAGAAAAACTTTTGGAAAAAATATTTTATTCACTGATAGAATGAGCTTGCCGGCTCAGGAAATAATAAAAATTTATCGAGATAAAAGTATTATTGAAGAGCAAATTAAAAATCTTAAAGATACACACATTATTCGCTTCACACCGATGTGGTGTTGGACAGATAACATGATTAGAGTTCATGCTTTCACTTGCGTGATGGCATTGCTATTTCTAAGATTGCTTGTTAAGAAAGTTCACGATGCTAAAATCAATTTGAGTCAGGATCAAATTCTTGATCAGCTTCGGAAAATAAAACTTGCAATTTTGAAAATGCCAAATAGCGATAAGATTGTTATCAAAATTACAAGGCTCAATGACACTCAAAGAGCCTTGGTAAATCTGTTTGATTTGAGAAAATATCAGTAATAAACTGAAGAAAGCTGGATTTAGGTAATACACTTCTTCGGAGCAAAAATACAGTCTTCTCCGATGACAAATTTCAAGAAATTTTTATGAAAAGGTCATAACTTGTAAACTCGGGTTTATAGAAGATTTAGAAATATCTCCAGAAAATGTGCTGAGTTACTTCATAATGGCGAAATAATAGCATGGTTTCAAGGAAGAATGGAATTTGGTCCAAGAGCTTTAGGTAACAGATCCATTTTGGCAAATCCAACAAAAAAAGATACTTGGACAAAGATGAACAAAATAAAAAATAGAGAATTGTGGAGACCTTTTGCCCCCAGTATTTTATTCGAGAAAATAGAAAATTATTTTGAGATTAGAGACAATTTTTACTTCATGATTATTGCATCAAAAGTCAAGAAAGATAAAATCAAAGAAATTCCTGCAGTAGTACATCAAGATAAAACATCTCGTCCACATGCGGTTAAAAGAGAGATTAACAACAAATATTATGATTTAATAAAAAATTTTGAAAATTTATCTGGAGTTCCCATGGTACTTAACACTTCTTTTAACGACAAAGGAGAACCATTGGTTTGTACACCGAAAGATGCCATACGAACTTTCTTCTCGTCTAATCTAAAATACCTAGCAATAGGAGGTTTTCTAATAGAAAAAGTTAGTTATTGAAAACTTTCTCTAATCGCTCTACGGTGTGGGGTGTTAATTTTAGTTCTTTTGCTTCTTCAAAAGTGAACCATTTAACCTCTTCTGTTTCATCTAAAGCCTGTGGCTCGCCAGAAATTATATCTGCCACAAAGCACATATTTATTATTTGCTTTTCGTGAGAATGACTCTCTACATACCTTATATTTTCAATTTCTACACCGACTTCTTCTAAAATTTCCCTTTTTAATTCTTTTTCAATAATGTCTTGTATATTTCCAATTGTCGTTAAATTACCTCCGGGCAATCCCCAGTAACCCGGCAAAACATCTTCGTCCGCACTTCGTTTACCCAATAGAACTTTTCCTTCTTTGATTATTGCACAAGCAAGTACAATTCTGAATGTTGGTTTTTCTCCCATGAATTTATCAAAATGCAATTCCTTATAAACTTTTCTTTGATTAATCAATAACTAAATTATATTTCCTTGCTAAATCCAATATTGCTATTAATGGGTCTTTTCCATTAAGAATATCTTCTTCTGTCCAGACAGTAAAATGTTTAGAAAAATTAATTACCTTTGTTGGAATTGAGAGTGGAACTAATTCTTTTTTTAACCACCATTTTCTTTTTGGCAACCTATATCTATCAAGTGCATCTGCACTTTTTAAGATAGAACCTATCTTTAGTTTACTATTATTGGTCATATCAACCGCTAAACAAATTTCTCTTATCTCTTCTTTAGAAAGACCGTTTTTTATTTTTAGATTATTTTTATAAAACCACTCAGATGCTCTCTTTCCGTGATTTGCATCTTCTCTATCATTTATTCTCTTTATATCATGAATGGAAGCAGCCACTAAAAATGGCTCAACTCTTTCTATTTCGTAGATTTTGCACAATATATAAGAATACAACATAACTCGTAAGGTGTGGCTGATTCCGTGAATTGTTCTGGTTCTTCCTGAATTAAACCAAGATTTGTTTGGAACATATTGTAAGAAGATTTCTTCTCTTATTGGCGCTATATTCAATGATTCAGTTTTCTTTTTTAAATTTAATTCTCTTTTTAGCCACTCAACAGAACCCCTATCTAATTCTTGGTTGTCTTCGTATCCTCGATCTTTCAATTTCATATAAAGAGGTTTCATCTTGTCGCTACATCGGATTTATTTATCATGTCTGGAGATATATTCAAATCAATCTTTTTACCAAGTCTAATTTTCCCATTTAACATCTCTGTTTCGTAAATAGAATATGGTATCTTTAATTGATCTAAGTTAGGATTTATTCCCATCTCTCCTTTTGCTACAATTGAATAAATTGGAATAATAATTCCCTTTTTTTGCCAATCTTCATATAAATATTTAGATCTAAACAATTCAAACAAATGTTTGTCCCGAAATGCTCTGTATAAAATTTGCCCTACTAAATGTGGATGGATTTTTACTAAATCTTCAAAACTATTATAACTTTTAATTAATTTCTTTCCTACCTTTAGAAAATAATAAGATACTCTCCACTTAAACCAATGCTGAAATGTTGTTTCGTCAAAATCTTTAATTATGTCTCTCTTTTTTAGATAATTAATTATTTTATTTATAGAAATAAAAAAGTTTTTCATATTAAATTTTTTTAACATCGTTGGACATAGATCCCAAATAAACTTTTTATGGTTTTCATTAAAAAATTCTCCTTTATTAGCATAATCCGTCGCTTTTTTATTGTTTTGATTCAACAATAAGTATTCGGCCAAGACCTCGTATAAGACAAATCTAAGTTCTGGAAATTTATTGAATATTTTATCATAAATATTCCTAAATTTATCAAAACTAATGTCTTCCATTCTATAGCTTATTAATAGGTTTAGATAATTTTTATTTTCATTTATTCTGCTTAAGATATACTTTTCTAGTTGTTTAAAATATTTCTTATCTTTCGAGATGGATTTTAGTTCCTTCCACACTTCACAATGAATTTTTCCAAAGAGAGTATAGTCAACACCCCAATTAGCAGTTTGATCGATACTAAATTTTGAATCTATTTCTATGCAAATTGATCCTATTTTTTCTCTTGGTATCTTTTTTGGAAGTTGAAATTGTGAATATAAATAAAATAAATTATGAGGAGTAAAGTCTTTATGTAATGGACAACAATATATCACTGATCCCAACCCTCCACCACTCGAATTTAATCTCTTGGATTTTTTTAATTTATTAAGAGAGGGAGTAACATGTAACAAACGAATTTTCCTTCCTAAAAGGTCTTCTTTATAGGTGTTTCTATCAAAAAGAAAACCCAACGAAGCATTATCCCTCATAAAATATAACCAAGAAATTGAGAGATCATTAATGAACTTCTCATTAATTTTATCCGGAGCATTTTTGAATATATCCAATTTTTTCTTACAAGAAGGTAGTTTAATCCAGTGTAGAATCATTCTTATCTCCCTCATATCTTAATATTTCTTCATGTATTTTTTCTGGAGGATTATCGCCGTCTATAATTTTTATTTTCCCTCCCATAAAATAGCTTGGTAGTTCATCCAGTAACCGTTCAAAATCTTCAGAATACTTAATCAAGTTATTCAATCTAAATTTCTTCTTCTCTGGAGAATCATTTGAACTCTCCACCCTTCTTAGTAGCTCTTCTAATTGAACATGGATTATATAAGTTCTTTCAGGAATTAAGGGGGTTACTATTTTATTTGTTTCGGGATTCATAGTATAAACAGCGTCCTCAAGAGATATAGAACTCTCTTGCTGTCTTTTTACAAACCATCTTGAAACAAATGTGCGGTCCATAAGAAGTGCTCTACTTTCACCACATCCTCTAAGTTTACTTATAATTTCTCTTGCTTCTTGTGTTAATTTAGAGTAAACAAGATCAGACAAATATTTATTTTCTTCAGGAGTTCTATTTTCCCTAAAAAAAGACTCGTAATGTTCTTGCCACCAGACTGAATAAGGGTCTTCTGA
>CAYJUR010000080.1:0-5394 GCA_964373405.1 uncultured Methanosarcinales archaeon
CCTCTTGCACATATCTTGCATTTATTCCAGACAAACCAAAATCGGACGGTCGCGAAGAAGTTACATAAGGATATGTACCAAAATCAATATCTAATAATGCGCCCTGAGCACTTTCAAGTATAACATTAAGATTTTCTATTCCTTTACCATTAGAAACTTTATCATAAAAATCAAAGACATCTTTAACATATCTTCTTAAAACATTAATAACTCTAATAAAAACTTCACTATTATAAATCAAATTTGTTTTAAATTCTTTAGAGTTTTCATCATAAACTTCAAATCCATTAATTTCTTTTAACTCATTATTAATAAGATTTTCTATTTTAGAATCACTATCACAAAATCTAACTCCTTCTCTTCTCATTTTGTCGGCATAACAATAACCTATTCCTCTCTTTGTTGTTCCTATTACATCAACATCACTTCTTTTGACTTCGTCAAGAAAATGTATAGGTCTTATGATATGAGCTCTTTCTGCAATAACAAAATTGTCTTCAGTTATCTCAATCGCGCCACTTTCCCTTTTAGAAACGTCAACAATCTCCTTACTTAATCGTATAGGATCTATAACTAAACCAGGACCATCAACCCCTATTTTACCTGAAATAACGGAAGTAGGAAGCAAATTTAATTTGTAAACATTTCCACCTCTGACAATAGTATGCCCTGCATTCGCACCGCCTTGGTATCTAATCCCAACATCCGCTTCAGAAGATAACAAATCAACTATCTTTCCTTTTCCCTCATCTCCCAACTGACCACCAAGAACTGCTTTAACTGTCATCCAAGGTTCAGAAACAAGTCTCTAATATATAAGTTTAATCTACACAATAAAACCATTCTAAAGTGATAAATTCGTTTTGGCGAAGCTATGAATGAATAAAGTTAGAAAGAAAGTTAATTTTGAAACATAACATTCCCTTTTTTTTCAGCATTAACCTTATAAAGAATAAATCATAAACATTATATATGGCACTAATAGATTCATTCTTATTGACGGCAAAAATAGGTATATTAGATGTAATTCTGCCATTCGTTCTTGTTTTCACTTTAACATACGCTTTATTCAAACGAACAAATATTTTCGGACGAATGAATAAAAGAACTTCAGTTATTATTGCTTTAGTTACTGCATTCCTATTTGTTGGCTTATTTTCGTTCCAGAATTTTATATGGATGTTGTTTTGGATGGTTCTTGTATTTATTGCACTTTTATTCTACGTATTATTAATTAAAACATCTGGACTGGAAACGAAAGTAAATGGATTTGTTATAGGTTCAGTCTTTGCAATTTTTGCTCTAATCGCTTCATATCAATTTGTAGATATAAATAGGTTAATTAATTTTGTATTTAATCCGTTCGTTATAACAATTCTCTTATTCGTTTTGCTAACTTGGTTTATTGTACATGAAAAATCTTCAAGTGGAGAAAAAAGAGATGATGATAAAGATAATAAAGGAGAAAGTAAAGAAAAAAGTAATGAAGAAAAAAAACCTTATACTCCCCCAGAGGATTTGCCTAGATATAAATGGGAAGAAGTTGAAAGAATACCTGGTGAAAAATTTAAAGAAAAATATAAAAAAGAATGGGAGCCTGCTGAAGGCGAATTTTAATTTACTTATGCAGCCTTCTTATACTGCTTATCATCATATCTTACTAATTTGTAAACTATAACTTCTTTAATTTCTTTAGTATTAGTATCTATTACATACTCAAACGCATAATTAGGGCCGCTTCTTAATGCAAAGTGTCCATCTAAATTAGATATTCCACCACCATCGTGAATATGACCTCCTACTGAAATAATTTTTCTACCTTTCTTTTTTGCATTTTCAACAATTAATTTATGAGCCGTTCCATAATCTCCCTTTCTTCCTTCAACAATATTATCATCAACTACTTTATGAGCAGTTAATACATCAACTTTCTCATATCTTTGATATGTTTTACTATTTTTCTTATAATTTTCTATTTTCTCATGTGTATCCAATTCATTTTTCTTATATTTCCAAGTATCATTTACATCAGATAAATGAGGAAATAATTCTTCATCAACTAAAGGCAATAATTCATAAGTGTCTGGGTCTCCACCAAATTTAACTCCCTTAATTTCTAATATTCCATCAGAATACAAACTATGTCCATTTGTAATTATACCATTAATAAATTCAGGATCGTGATTTCCTAATTGGTGAGCAAATTTCCCCTTAATTTTTGCGGCTTCTATATTAACTATTTCTGCCAATTCTCTAGAATTTTTCTTAAAGCCTTCATTAACTCTTTTCTTATCTTCTCTATATTCTTGCAAAGGTTGCTTATACTCTGGCTGTTGTTGAACTATCATTTCCAAAGTTTCTTCTTCAGATAATATTCTACCAGCTTTCTGACTCAATTGTTTTCTAACTTGATAAACATCCGCAGAAAGTTGTTCAAACTGGTCAGGATTTTTAGCATATTTTTTCAAATCCTTAGCTCTATCATTACCAGTATAATCTCCCTCAAGCAGAGCTAAATCTGCCTTTCTTCTATTAGATAATTCAACAAAAGCTCTAAATCTAGCAGTAGCATCTGCTCTATCTTTAAAGTGAGGATCCGATATTTGAACTACTCTAATTTCGCCCATTCTAAGCATAAAAGACCCTTCTCCTTTATAAATCTATGTATTTATTGCTACTTAATAGTGACAATATATTGAACTGCAGAATTTATGGCTTATAAAGGCTAGTTCTTCATCACTTAATCCATACCAAGATACAACCTCCATTTCATTATAGGATGAATGTTAGAATTGCAGTTATATTTGCATCGAAAAATACTTTTAAAAATGAAATCAGAGATTTTGAAATTATTATTTATACACTAATACTCACAATAATTACATAAAGCATTATAAACATCTCTATATCTGAAATAATATGACTCGTATAATCTTCGACACACGTTCTCCTAAAGAGTTTGAATACTCTCACATACCAGGAGCTATCTCATGTCCTATTCTTGACAATATTGAAAGACACATTGTTGGACTAACTTACAAAAAAGAAGGACAAACTGTGGCAATGAAAAAAGGTTTTGAATTGTTTGTTCCCAAATTTGAAACTTTTATAGACAATATTCTAAAAAACAAGGGCAAAAAGATAATTATTTGTTGTGCGAGAGGCGGCTTAAGATCTAAAATTGTTGTTGATTTGTTCAAGAACAAAAATAGAATTTTAGAGATTGCAAAAGAGTCTAAAGCAGAAATCGATTTTAAATCGTTTGAAACAAAATTAAATAAACTTGAAAAATTCGAAAAAGAAAATAATGGAAAAAACAAAATTGATATATCCCAATACAAAGGAGGCTATAAAGCATACAGAAAAGAAGTCATAAATGAATTATACAACTTTAAACCAAATTTCAAATTCATAACTTTATACGGACTTACATGCACAAGAAAAACAGAAATCTTAAAAAAGTTAGAATCAGAAGGATATCCGGTCTTAGATTTAGAAGGATTGGCTCAGCATAGATCTTCTTTATTTGGAGGAGTTGGTTTAATCCCAAGAAGTCAAAAAATGTTTGAAAATCTTTTGTTGGAAAAGCTTCAACAACTCAATAAAAGTTTTACCATCAAAAAAAATACAAATAATTATGTTTTTGTTGAAGGCGAGAGCCAAAAAATAGGAAAAATATTGATTCCAAACAACATATTTAAAGAAATAAATAATAAAAACGCAACAAAAATTTTAATAAAAGACACTATAGAAAATCGTTCTAAAAAAACCGTTAAAGAATATTTTGATACAGAACAAAAAATTGCACAAATAAGGGAAATAATTCCAAAACTCAAAGTATTCTTAGGAAATAACGCAATTCAAGAATTATTAAAACAATTGGATGAGAAAAATTACGAATTTGTAGCCAAATATTTGTTAGAAAAGTATTATGACATTAAATATGATTTAAGAAATGAGAAATTTGATTTTGAGATTAAGACAAGAGAAATTGAGAAGTTGAAGCAGATTTACTCAAAAGGCACTTCATAGAATTCATAGTTTAAGCAGTACACTTAACTTCTGAATTTTGAATTGAAGAATCTAATGTTTCACGAACAAAATTTTCTCCCTGTGTTATTCGCTTGTTTCTCAACAAACAACTGAATCTCAATTGTAGCGAAATAACTTTATCTTCTATAGAAGAATTAAATTCCCAATCAGACATATTTTTAAGACCTATCTTATTAATTTTAAATACTTTAGACGCATCTATAACTCTAACCCCAGTTATGAATCCTTCTTCATCTATATCTATTATAAAATTATCAAAATCAATTGACTTTAAATAATTTCTATCCTTGACCTTAAAAACAGCAATGTCATTATCATAATCATAAGTATACTCTCCTTTCAGTCTAGCATTTAGTTGTTTATTTTTCATCTTCAATCCTTGATAAATTAGGTATACTACTAGTATTTAAAAAGGTTATTATTTCAAATTTGCCGCGTTTTACTTCACAAATTACTTTCAAATAGCCTTCTTTTCTTTTGTAAAAAACTGCATATTTGCCATTTCTCTGAAGTCCAACACCTTCAGGACTTTGTTTAATTACTATATGCCTTAGTTCATTTTCCGTAAATAATTTTCGTTGAGCTAAACTAAAGTGATCAAAACAATGAGGCGATAATTGAATTATTCCATCAAATCTAACAATCTGATTTTTGAATTCGTCTGAAGATATTTTCTTTATTATTTTTGTAGTATTCATTTTATCTTCTACTCAAAAGGCACTTCAGACCAACTTCTATATTCTTCTTGATTTGTTGTAGCTTCTCCAAATGCATATGTAGGCGCATAAATTGCATGCGTTATATACTGATTTTGTAATTGACCAAACGTCATAGTATTTCCTGCACCAATATATTCCGCGCCATAAATCGTTTTCCCAGACATTTCCCAAGCATCCGTTAATTGTCTATCAGGACCCATAATATGTCCCTCTGAAACGAAACCAATATCTGCGGCGTGTTTATTTGCCCAATCATGTATCACTTGCACAGCTTCTTTTACAGGATAACGACCAACACCAGGAGGTAAGTGCATCCCCGAGCCTTCCATTCCATCAACAACGTGAACATTTCCAATATAACCACCTTTAGTTAATTTCTCAACTTGTCCCATATACCATTTATCAAAACGCGCCTTTCTTTCAAAATCTGTCTCACCCGGATTTTTCTTAAAATGCTCTAGCCAATGTCCTATATGATTTGTATCAAATGTAATTCTAATTTTGTCCGTCGCGATTTTCTCAGCTTCCGCTTTTGAAATATCAGGAGTATAATATTCATTTTTAAGTTTTATAACTTCAAATTTTTGTGTTTTATAATTAAAAAATTGTCTTCCAGCAGGAA
>CAYJUR010000081.1:0-5376 GCA_964373405.1 uncultured Methanosarcinales archaeon
GGAAAAATGTGAATTTACAAAATAAGAAAAACAAAAAACGGACCCGGTGAGATTCCCACGCACTTTTTGTACGCTCACTATCAAGCCAACGATGTTAGCTGGACTTTTAGCAAGCTGAAAGCGTTCGCGACAAAACGTTGACGAAAATAAGGATTTCTCACTTCGTTCAAAATCAAAAAACGGGCCTGGTGAGATTTGAATTCGTGCAGTTACAATAAAGTAACTGTCTCACGACCTAAGCATCTCTCAAAAATTTATTGAATAAATTTTGTTAGGAGTGCTTCGCGCTATCCGTGCTGCGCTACAGACCCATAAACATTAAAGAAATCAAATTGCTTTTAAAACTTATTCCCTTTTCCTTATCTCCTTAATCCCGCCCATAAAAGGCACCAACACAGAAGGAATTTTAACAGAACCATCCTTTTGTTGATAATTTTCTAAAATCACAGTCAAAGCTCTAGGTGTAGCTACAACAGTCGAATTCAAAGTATGCGGAAATATATTTCCATCTTTTGTTCTCATACGAACATTAGTTCTACGTGATTGATAATCAGTACAATGAGAGCAAGATACAATTTCTCTATATGTTTTCGAACCAGGCATCCAAGCTTCTAAATCATATTTTTTTGTAGCAATTATTCCCACATCTCCAGTACAAACATTTACAATTCTGAATGGAATTTTTAATGAGTCCCAAAATTCGACTGCATTATTCAATAACTCTTCATACAATTTCCATGATTCTGAAGGCGTAGAAAAAATAAATTGTTCAACTTTCCTAAACTCATGAACTCTAAATACTCCTTTTGTATCTTTGCCGTGCGTTCCTGCTTCTTTTCTGTAACAAGATGAAATTCCTGCAAATTTGATTGGCAATTTTTCTTCTTCCAACGTTTCGCCAGAAAAGAATCCATTCAAAGTATGTTCTGCAGTTCCAATTAAATACAAATCTTCTCCCTCGATTTTATAAATTACATCTTCAAAATCATTTAATGACACAGCACCTTTCAAAACATCTTTTCTTATCATATCAGGAGTTCTCATTATAGTATACTTTTTATTCAACATAAAATCCATTGCATACGCCTGTAAAGCGTGATCTAAAATAGCCAATTCGTTTTTCAAAAAATAAAATCTTGCACCAGCAATTTTACCCGCTCTTTCTGTATCAATCAAATCCAAATCTTCACAAATCTCTACGTGAGTTTTTGGCTCAAAATCAAAATTAGGTTTTTTTCCAACCAATTTCACCATTTTGTTGTTTTCATCAGAAGTACCATATGGTACTGATTCATTTAATATATTTGGCAAATTCATTAAAAAAAAATCAATTTTTTCTTTTAATTCTTCTTTTCTTTTTTCTTTATCTTCTATTAGTTCAGGAATTTCCTTCGCCTTTAACATTAAACTAGAAGCATCTTTTCCAACTTTCTTTAATTCACTAACTTCTTTTGATAATTTATTTCTTAAATGTCTCAATTCATCAACTTCGAGATGTAAGTTTTTCCATTCAGCATCCATTTTCCTAATTTCAGTAACCCATACAGCTTTCTCTCTATCATCCCTTCTCTCCAAATCTTTCAGTACAATATCTGGATGGTCCCTGATTAAGTTTATGTCTAACATATCATTAATATTAACAATTTTGTATATAAAGATATCTAATTAATTTACTTATTCAACCAGTTATAGAATTTGTCTGACTTAGAATCTTTACTAGATTTAGAATTCTTCGCAGTATTAACTTTCCTATAAACAATCTTTTCAACTCTTTTCTTTTCATTCTCTAATTTTCTCAAACGAGAATTTAACGCTTTAATTAAATTCAACATCTCCTTTTCTCTCGATTTTCCTTCTTCCACTTTGCTTTTTAATAAAACAACTTCTTTGTTTTGATCCAATAAAGAATCCATTTTTTTACACAAAGAATCCATTTCTTTATTTAATTCTTTAAGATCTTCAATTTTTGCTAACTTTCTCTTAAACTCAATTCCTCCAACTATATTAGCCATGTCTTTTTCTAACAATTTTATCCAGTTTTCAAGTTTGTCAAAATTGTATCGAGTTAAAGCATCCCTTCTGAATTTAACAAAATCTTCTTGAAGCGATTTAATATTTGCAACGCCAATATCTAATTTTGAAAAATCGTTTCTTACAGAGTTAACTTTAGCATCAATTTTAGACAAATCAATCTTTTTAACATCTATTGCAGATATTTTGTCTTTGATATCTTCAATATCATAACTTACTGTTTCTTTGTTAGCGAGAGTTTTTTGATTGGATTCAATTTTACTTATTTTATCTGTGACATCTTTTTCTATGTTCTTTAAATTTTTACTTAACTGATTTATATTTTTGTCAAAATCATTTTTATCAACAAAATTTTCAGTTTTTGATTTTATCTCATTCAGCTGCATTTTAATCTTAGCGCCAGATTCAATTAAACTAGCCTTTTTTCTGATATTATCAATATCTCTTTTAACTGCTTGAAAACCCAATCTGAATTTTCTATCTATATCTTTAACCTCATTTTCAAGAGTATTTGTATACTCATCTCCTTTAAAGTTCCTGCTTGCCATTTACATATTCTCCATTCTTTTTTCTAAAAGTAAAATTCTTTTATTTAATTGAATAATTTGATTCTCCAAATTTTTGTTTTTTTCAATTTCTCTTGAAAGTCTATCTAAATACGCAATTTCTCTTCTCATTTTGTCAATTTTTTTATTAAATACCAAAAAATTCTTTCTTGTCATTGCCAAACTATCTAATTCTTTAAAATGCTCTGTCACGAACATAAAATCTTTGTCCCTGTTTAAAACAGAATTGATTTGATTCAATCTGATAAATGTATTCTTCATATCGCTTATTCTTTTGTCAACCATAGAATCGACTTTTTTTGGAGTCAATAATTGTCTTTTTATTTCATTTATTTCTTCATTAATTTTATTTAATGTTTTTTTATTATCTTCTTCTTTCTTTAAGACATCTTTGTTGGTTTTGTTTGTATCCTGCTCTAAAAGACTGATTTGTTTCTGCAAAGTTATATATCCAGTATCTGCAAGAAGTTCAGTATCATCCTTTTTTATCTTTTTCATTCCTTTTCTTAACTCCTTTTCCATATCTTTTTCTAAATCTTCGTCTAAAGAACCTTCAAAATTGTCAACATCAGAATCTAATTCTTCATCATATTCTTCTATTTCTTCGTCTTCGTAAAGTTTACCCTTTCCCATACCTACTCCAAAGTAGTGCATCAATATTTAAATCTTTGCAATCACTCTGTTATGTAATGTTGATAAAAAATATGAAAAATAGGGCTACAATTACGGCAATTAGATATAATAATCCTTTTGGTCTAATGTTTAAATTCAATATAAAGCATGCAATTTTTTTCTCTTTCAAGAAAAGATACGAGGGTGTGCATATGTTTTTTGTGTTTTTTCCTATAGATGTTTTATTCATAAGAGATAATAAAATAGTTGCAAAAAAAAGAATGTTGCCATTTCAATCTTCGAAACTATATTTATGCGATATGATAATAGAAGCTGGAAAAGGGAGATTTAAAGAGTGGATGGTGGGGGATGGGGTGGAAACAATCAGTAAAAGTTTATAAACAATCTTAATTCTTTTATGTTTGTGGGGCTGTAGTTCAACCTGGCTAGAGATTTATGCTTTTGGGCATAGTCGTCCAAAATCGCCGCCTCCAGAGCGGCTGTTCCCTAAAGATTCGTCTTTAGGGGGTCGAAATCTGAGTTCAAATCTCAGCAGCCCCACTTTTTTGTTTTTTGGTTGTATTAGTTCCATAAATCTTTGAACAGAATCTTTTCTTCTTATTGTAATATCATATCCAGGATTACATTTGCATACATAAGATGAAATGCCTAAACTTGAGAATGCTGATTTTATTTCATACGCAAATGATTCGATGATTGTTTTAATTTTCAATAATTGATATGAATATTTGCCATCTCTTTGTATGGTGTAACATCCATCAGTGTCAAATAACCCTCTTAAAAATCTTGCCAAAAATAGAGGATTATCCAAAATATATTTTGGAATTGATAAAGATTTCTTAGGTCCATATGGAATCTGTAAAAACTCATTGAAATATTCGCACAATTCTTTTGAATTAAAGTAAAGAGTTAAAAATTTCCTTTTTTGGAAAAATAATAAGTATGACAGATGTTTAAAGCCTCATCAAAAATAAAATAAACATAATCCGCATATTGGATATGATCTAAGTCAAAAGTATATGTAATTACATGAGTATTATTGTAAATTCCCATACTTCCATCACCAAAGTGAATTCCAACTATCTCTGCAATTTCCTCAGTTATTATTTTAGGTAGCTTATCCCTTATTCTTTTTGTATTCATTTTCATTTCCTCCAAGATTTCTCAATTTTCTAGAAATCTTGGAACTTTCCAAAAAAAGAGCGTCGAGCGAAACTCACAATAAATTTTGGTCTTGAAGAGGGCAAAATTTATGTTAAGAGTTTTGCGTGCTCTTTTTTAATCAGAAATAATCATCAATAAACCCTGTGCGTGCAGGTGTCTAGTGGGGAGTGCTCAAAATCGTCTCAGTTTCCCAATATCCCAACTTTCCATTCAGTTCTCATTCTCAAGTAACAAAATCACGAAACCTTTATATACAAGCCTAATCTTTGACTGCCATCAAGCCTTAAAATGGCGTTAATGGGGGATAAAATGAGCACAAGATTCACTAAAATCATCTCAATACTTATGTTACTTTTAGTCAGTTTTCAAGTAGTTACTGCAGTAAATTTCTCTAGCGCATCAGCTTTAGGAATGAGTTTAGCAACAGCAATTACTTCCGCATCAGCAACAGCAACAATTCCACAACTAATATTCTGTGGATATGAAACTCAAGTTGGAGACGCGGATTGTGACGGTATTGTAGAACAAGAAGATGCTCAGTTAATTGCTCAAATTGTAGTAGGTTTAGTTCAAGCACCTTTAGAAATATGTTACTTTGATGTTAAAAGAGACGGACAAATCACAATTTTAGATTCATTGCAAGCAGCTCAAATTGCAGTAGGCATTCTTCCTCACAAAGGAAGCTGTGCAGAGGTTATTGCTAATGAATTTGATCCTAGCAATGTTGTATGTAATGAAAGAACACTTCCAGGAGATATTAATAATGACGGAAAAGTAAATTATGTTGATTCCTTAATAATTGCAAGAATTAGTGTAGGATTAGTAGATGCGCCAAGTCAAATATGTTGTTTTGATGTAAACAGCGATGGAAGATTAAATGTTTTAGATAGTTTATTGATTGCGCAATTCGAAGCAGGATTAATTTCAAAATTAGAAAAAAGTTGTAGAGATAATGGCGGAGAGAATCCATCAGGTAATTCAA